>NZ_JBXWSF010000013.1:0-67811 GCF_059613285.1 Ruegeria sp. BHSB058
TGTCGTTCTGAATGGTCCCGGAGAGCAACGATTTGTCATGACCCTGTTCTTCGCCCGCAACGATGAAGCTGGCGAGAACCGGAACGACAGCGCCGTTCATTGTCATCGACACCGACACCTTGTCGAGCGGGATGCCGTCGAACAGAATTTTCATGTCTTCGACGCTGTCGATAGCCACACCGGCCTTGCCCACATCGCCCACCACTCGAGGGTGGTCACTGTCGTAACCGCGGTGAGTAGCCAGATCGAAGGCCACTGAAACACCTTGCTGACCAGCTGCCAGATTACGGCGGTAAAAGGCGTTCGATTCCTCGGCCGTCGAAAAACCGGCATATTGCCGGATCGTCCATGGGCGGCCTGCATACATGGTTGCCTTGACGCCACGAGTGAAAGGGCCAAATCCCGGCAACGTGCCCATATGCGCCAGCTCTGCCGTATCCGCTTCGGTATAGAGCGGTTTGACCTTGATCCCTTCCAGAGTCGTCTTGTCAAGGTCTTCAACGGGTCGGCCGCGCAGTTCCTTTTCGGCCAGCGCGCGCCAGTCGTCGGTTTTGGTCATGATGTCTTCCTCTTGTGGATATCGGTCGCGACAGGAGATGCCCCGTCAGGTTTTGTTTCCTGGCCCTCGATCAGAACGGCGAGCCCATTGGCGCCACCGGCAAGCCAGTCCAGGTCAGCGGTGTGGGCCACGTTCAGCACGGCGGACTGTTCCAGAGTGAAAGGGGATGCGGCGAGCAAATTCTCGGGATCTTCCGGGATGCAGGTCGTGGGGCGCCAGGGGCGTTCGGCCGCGTTCAAATGCTTGGCCTTATGGGCCACTGGTGTGGGTCGCCCAATCATATGTGCAAATTGCAAATCCGGATGACCGGCATAGCTTTCATATGGCAGAATCGACAGGCGGACACCGGGAGCAGCCAATGCGACATCAGTGATGACTTCTCGCCAACTGCGCTTGTTCTTGGCCAACCAGTCTAGAATAACTGGTCCCGGCATCGTTCGACCTTTTTGCAATTGAAACGCAAGGACCGACGCCCAATAGTCCTCCAGTTGACGGATATTCAGTACGATATCCGTCACGCCGCCGTCGAAGAATCCGGCAAAAACAGAAAGCCGCGCGCCAGCTGCTGGATACAGGGTTGCTTCTCTGAGGCTCTGCCCCATTGTCCCAAGGATATTCTCGTCACTCACAATGAGACATTGGATCCCACGTTTTGCCGCGCGTTTGGATTGCACCCTGATACGCTCCGCAGCCGCTTCGCGGACTTGAGTAGCGATTTCCGTGTTTCCAAATCCTGGGCACAACTTGTTCCGAATCCTCGGAGGCCCCCAGAAGCCGATTCCGTTTTGCTCAAGAAACTCCGAGTTATCGCGCAGGTAGTGTTGGAAACTCGTCGTGGCACAGCGATGAGCGCCGAGGTGAAGAATGACGCGCAGCCTTTGGTCGCCTATCCCATCATGTGACTGCCGATGCTCTGAAAGGGGACTATTCACAGTCATGTCCACCCCTTTCGATAAGACCATTCCCGTTTTTTTTCGCAGGCGCGTCCATTTCTTCAGTCGCAATCGCCAACATAGCCTCTATATTCAATCGAACAGGAGGCCGAATGAGACGCACGCTAGCTGTTGTTTTTTCTGCACTTATCCCCTTCGCTGCATTTGCGGCGGATGGCACTTTACCAGCGGAGGACGAGCTGATCCGTCCCGCCAGCAATAGCGACCTGACCGAGTTCTTGTGGGTCAAGCGTCCCATTGTGATCTTTGCCGACACACCTGCCGATCCCCGGTTCCAGCAACAGATCGACATGTTGCAACAAGGCGAAGCGATGCTGCGTGACCGCGATGTCGTAGTCTTGACCGACACCAATCCCCAAGAGCGCACACCTGTACGCAACAAGCTGCGTCCACGTGGATTCCAGATGGTTCTGGTAGACAAGGACGGCGAGGTAAAGCTGCGTAAGCCCACGCCATGGAGCGTACGCGAGATTAGCCGGTCGATCGACAAGACCCCCATGCGCGAACGGGAAATCCGCGACCGGCGCGAAAGCAACTGACTCTCGCACCGGGTCGTCAAATCCCATTCAGGCAAGACGGTTTTGCCGCGTTTCACGGTGTTACCCTTTCTTCACAGTGAGCGACCTGGGTTGCCCGGTCACTCGAATTCCATGATCACTTCGTCGACAGCCAGGCTGTCTCCGGGATCGGCGTTGATCTTGGCGACGGTCCCTTTCTTTTCGGCGCGAAGGATATTTTCCATCTTCATCGCCTCGATGGTGCACAGCGCCTGACCTTCCTGCACTTCCTGGCCCACCTCGACGTCGACCTTCACGACAAGACCAGGCATCGGGCAAAGCAGCATTTTGGATGTGTCCGGTGGAAGTTTCTCGGGCATCAGGCGCGCCAATTCCGCCTGACGCGGCGTTCGCACATGCACCTTGAGATCCGCACCCCGGTTGCGGATGCGGAAACCGCCCGAGATTTTTCCGACTTTCAGAACAAGCGGTGTCCCATTGACATCCAACGTTGCCAGCTGATCCCCAGGCGTCCAGTCCGAAGCCACGCGATAGGACCCACCGCCTTCGAATGTTACTGTCGAACCAGCCGGATCCGCGTCGATTACGACGTTGTAGTCAAGCCCCTGAAGGCTGACCGTCCAGTCAGTGCCCACTTTGCGTTCGTGGTTGTCCATTCGCCCAGAAACCCGAGTTCTGCGAATTTCGGCAACACGGTGCATTGCCGCGCTGGCTGCCGCGATACGGCGCAGATCATCTTCGTGCAGTGTTACGCCTTCGAATCCGTCGGGATATTCTTCGGTGATGAAAGCGGTGGTCATGTCACCTTCGACGAATTTGGGATGATCCATCACCGCACTCAGGAAGGGCAGGTTGTGGCCGATCCCCTCGACTTCGAACCCGTCGAGCGCCACACGCATCGCTTCGATGGCCTGTTCACGCGTTGGTGCCCAAGTGCACAGTTTGGCGATCATCGGGTCGTAGTACATCGAAATCTCGCCGCCCTCGTAGACCCCGGTGTCATTGCGCACCGCCGTTACACCTTCGGGTGCGTCCCCCTGCCATTTGCCGTGGGCCAGCAACGGACCTGCGGCTGTCTCGGCAGGTGGGCGATAGCGGGTCAACCGACCGATGGACGGCAGGAAGTTCCGATACGGGTCTTCGGCATACAGCCGGTTTTCGATGGCCCAGCCGTTCAGTTTCACGTCATCCTGTGTGATCGACAACGGCTCGCCCGCCGCCACACGGATCATCTGTTCCACAAGATCGACACCGGTGATCAGCTCGGTCACAGGGTGTTCTACCTGCAGGCGGGTGTTCATCTCGAGGAAATAGAAGTTCTTTTTCCCGTCCACGATGAATTCAACCGTGCCCGCACTGGAATATCCGACGGCCTTGGCCAGCGCGACTGCTTGTTCGCCCATCGCCTTGCGCGTTTCGGGATCAAGGAACGGCGACGGCGCCTCTTCGACAACTTTCTGGTTACGGCGTTGGATCGAGCATTCGCGTTCACCCAGATAGATGCCGTTGCCATGGCTGTCGCAAAGCACCTGGATTTCGATATGGCGCGGCTGGGTCACGAATTTCTCGATGAAAATCCGATCATCTCCGAAAGAGTTTGCCGCCTCGTTCTTTGACGACTGAAAGCCTTCGCGTGCCTCGGTGTCGTTCCAGGCGATCCGCATCCCCTTGCCGCCGCCACCGGCGCTGGCCTTGATCATGACCGGATAGCCGATCTCATTTGAAATCTTGACGGCCTCCTCCGCATCTTCAATGAGTCCCATGTAACCGGGAACGGTCGAGACATTTGCATCCTGAGCGATCTTCTTGGAGGTGATCTTGTCCCCCATAGCCTCGATCGCACCTTTGGGAGGGCCGACAAAGGCCACACCTTCGGCCTCGAGAGCCTCGGCAAACTTGGAGTTCTCTGACAGGAAACCATAGCCCGGATGTACCGCCTGCGCCCCAGTTTCGCGAATGGCGTTCACTACATTGTCGATCACGATATAGGATTGGTTTGCCGGTGGCGGCCCGATGTGTACAGCCTCGTCGGCCATTTGAACATGCAAGGCCTGCTTGTCGGCGTCCGAATAGATGGCGACTGTTGCGATACCCATCTTTCTGGCAGTTTTGATAACCCGGCAGGCAATCTCGCCCCGGTTGGCGATCAGGATCTTGTTGAACATGGAACGTCCTTTGTCTTGGGATGTTTCAAATGCAAAACGCCGCTTCGGACAATATGGTCCGAAACGGCGTTCCACAGTGATTTCGGTTGGCCGGGATGTCCGACCTTAACTACAATCTGCTGATCAGCAGCTTTTCTGCACTTCGCAATACAGCAGGTTTCCTGCCGCACCAGCCGCTGCCCCGACAACCGGGTTTGCGTCAAGAACGAGCGCGCCCAGCAGGCCCGCGCTGCCACCAAAGAGTGCCTGTTCGCCTTTCGTGTCGCCACACGCGGCCAAGCCCGCACAAAGCACGATGACCGAAATGAACCGAATGTTCCGCATGAGTCGCATCCCCTATCCAAGTTTGACTGCTCACGCGTGTGATGAATGGGAAATCCCAAATTTCTCAAGTCAATTCGGTGAACAGCTTGACCATGCGCAAATCTTTGCCGTGACCCTGCGAAAACCAGCCGACGGAAAAAAGCGGGCGGGTCAATGTGGGGTACATCAACCAGCCCGCTGAAGGAAGGGGTACGGAATAGTAGGTGCATGTGCGGCGCAGGCAAAGACGTGCCGCACGGCCCGGTCACTCTGCCCGCGCCGTGCTTTTCCGCCAACACGTCTGTTGGGAAGGCAGAGTTTCCGGCTAGTTTCTGCCCATTCTCTACACCCACACGCAAAATTGTGCCGACGCAAATGTGAACAGACCGGCCAACACCTGAGGTGGCTGGTGTCACATTTACGTAAGGGCCTTCATATTGATCGTTCGACTCCGCGGAGTTCCCTTCATTCCTGCTGTTCGCCGCCGCTTTGAAAGAATCACGCTTTGACAACAGTTTGCACTCATTCTTCACGCAGGCGTGGGCATTCCGTGATGGACAATCATTTTGCCGTGAGAAATCACCGCTGACCAGTCTCGAGAACGTGATTTCACACTTGGTAAACAGCGTGAAACGCTGGCTGTGCTCACTCGCAAGACAAGGACCAAGCATATGAAAATGAACACAAAAACAACCCTCGGGTTGACTGCAGCGGCGTGCGCGTTTGCTGCTTTTCCTGCCCTGGCGGAAGACTCCGAGGAAATCGCCGAACTGCGTGCTCGGGTCGAGGCGCTGGAGGCTTCCGAAGGTGCCGCACCGTCCGGTGATTTGAACATTGGCAACACCGCAATCGACATCTACGGCTATGTCAAAGCCGACTTCTTCTATGACTTCGAGTTTGACCAGGGGGACACAGCGTTCGTCAACGTAATCGGCGAGCCGTCTGCCGCGACGGACGGTCATTTCGGCGCGACGGTTCGGCAATCGCGTATCGGCCTGCGAAGCACCACTCCGAGCGATATCGGCGACATTACCGGTCAATTGGAACTCGACCTGTTCGGTGGCTCCAGCAGCTCGCCCGAGTTGCGGGTTCGCCATGCGAACGTCCGCATTGGTGACACCTGGCTGATCGGCCAGTACTGGACCAACTTCATGCCCCTGGCAGAATATCCAACCACGGTCGAATTCAACGGTCCGGTTGGTATTGCTTTCGCACGTGTGCCTCAGGTCAGATACACGGCGGATATTGCCGCCAATACGGTGTTCAGCGCGTCGGTCGAGGAAAACGTTTCGGGCTCTGCTTCCGACGATCCGGTTCTCACCGCAGCCGTTGCGTACAGCACTGACCGGTTCTCGCTTCGCGCGGCCGGCCTTTACGGGACAGCTACGTCGGGCGGCGCAGAAGTCGATCAAACTGGGATTACCCTTGCGGGTTCGGTCCGCCCTTGGGAAGGCGGTCTTTTTCAGGTCACGTACGTGAACGGTGAAGCCCTTGGTCCCTGGTTGATCGGCGTGGGCAATGCGATTGTCGGCGGCCAAGCCAATGACGTGGACGGCTATACCATCGAGTTGCGGCAAGACCTGGGCAACAGATGGAATGTCGGCGTAGCTTACGGCAGAGAGGACTATGACCTTCCCACGTCGACCGGGACCCTGTCTTTCACGGAATTGGAAACCATCCACGTGAACGCCTTTTACCAGGCCACCGACAATCTGACACTGATGGCCGAATACATCTATGGCGAACGCAATGACGTCATTTCGGGAAACACCTTTGACGGCAGTCGCGTGCAACTTGCGGCTCAGTGGACATTTTGACACCACATTCCGGCCCTGCCCCATTCCGGGCAGGGCCTTGTCCGCAACATTGCGCGAGACAGTGTATGCGACGGCCGGGAGCATGTTCAGCTAGCCCCCCCGAAAACGCCCGGAAACGTCTGCCGCGCGGCATCCACATCGATCACTAGTAGCGCGCTATAGCTTTCAGGATCGAATGGGTCCTCTGCCGGGATCACCTCGCGTCCGAACAGCCAGCTCAACCGTCCAGCATCGAGATTGCCGCGCTCAAAGGGTTGATCGCCAAAATGTTCCCACAGTGCTTCGAAAAAGACTGCATCCGCTTTGCGGTCAACAGCCTTGCGGTCGCGGAACCTTTCGCGACGCGTCAATGGCGTCACACCTTTGGGATTGGCCCGGCGTATCGTGAACTGGAAATCGGTGCCGGGAAGGCGGCCGGGAAAACCACGATGCTTCAGCATGGCAGCGCCTCCTCGTGCAGAGGGGCGAAGGCAAACGCAGGTATCATCGTGGCGTCGGGATAGTGCCGGAACAGGCATCCGGATGCGACTTGGGTCATCTTTTTCGCTTTCAGAACCATCTGGCACGGTTGAGGGGCCAGAAACAGTGTAGAGGTTGCATTCAACATCAGAGCCCCTCCCATACGCAGGCGGCATTTTCCAGCCTGTAAGCTTCAAAGTACTGGGTCGCAGCCTTCTGAGTTTGCCCAAATTCCACCTCACGATCTGCCATCGAGATGATCACGCGAGCCGGTTCCAACTGGTGCCTGGCGACGTACGGCACGGCCAGGGTATCGCAGAGATGGTCCATATCGTGGGTCGCCACGTCATGCCCGATCTGCCCGATCTCTGACCCGATTCCGGGTGCTACGAACCGGAAGCGGACCCAAAGTTCGCCCGGATTGGTATCCAGCAGAACCTCATCCAGCCAGACTTCCTGACCGGACGGCACCGGCAGGCTGCCTTGCGCAAAGGCGTTCGTGTGCATGACCAGAGATACTGTGGTAATAAAACTGCCGCAGCCCCGGCCCCGCCAATGGCGGGCTCCTCCTGCCAGGGCTGCAGGCGCTGCGCGGTGGGCGCGCGCGGCTCTATGTACGATCGCACGGATCATGTGGGCGATTCGCCTCTGGCGTCAAATTGAGATCGCGCTTTCGGTCCGATCACTCTCGTTTCAGTCGAACTCCAAACTCTGCGTTGCCCTTTGCTGCCGGGGAGATGGACGCAATGACCCGCGCGCGACCCAAGTGCATCCCGTCCGACGCCAATAGGCACGTCGACGAACAATATAGGGAGTCTCCGATCTTGCGGTTTTTGGATCATCTGTTGTCCTTCATGGGGCGGGGCCTCTCCCACCCGAAAGCCTTACAACGGGATATTGTCGTGTTTCTTCCAAGGGTTCTTCAGCGACTTGCCTCGCAACGAGGCAAAGGCACGCGAAACCCGACGGCGAGTTGAATGCGGCATGATCACTTCGTCGATGAAGCCACGTTCGGCCGCCACAAAGGGGTTGGCGAAACGGTCTTCATAATTCTTGGCGTGCGCCGCGATCTTTTCGGCATCTCCCAAATCAGCACGGTGAATGATCTCGGTTGCGCCCTTGGCCCCCATTACCGCGATCTCTGCGGACGGCCAGGCATAGTTGAAGTCACCGCGTAAATGCTTGGACGCCATCACATCATAGGCTCCACCATAGGCCTTTCGGGTGATCACCGTGACCTTTGGAACTGTCGCCTCGCCATAGGCGAAGAGCAGTTTGGCGCCATGCTTGATCACACCGCCATATTCCTGGCTGGTGCCCGGCAAAAAGCCCGGAACATCGACGAAAGTCAGAATCGGGATTTCGAAGCAGTCGCAGAAACGCACGAAACGAGCAGCCTTGCGGCTGGAGTCGATGTCGAGACAACCTGCCAGCACCATCGGCTGATTGGCAACAACGCCCACAGTCTGCCCTTCAAGTCGGATGAAGCCGGTGATAATGTTCTTGGCGTAGTCCTCCTGAATCTCATAGAAGTCACCCTCATCCGCTACTTTGGCGATCAGTTCCTTCATGTCGTAGGGCGTGTTCGGGTTCTCTGGAACCAGCGTATCCAACGACGCCTCGATCCGGCCCGGTTCATCAAAAAATGGGCGCACGGGCGGCTTTTCGCGGTTGTTGAGCGGCAGGAAGTCCACCAGACGCCGCACCTCGGCCAGCGCCTCAACATCATTTTCGAATGCACCATCGGCGACCGAGGATTTTCTGGTGTGGGTCGAGGCCCCACCCAGTTCCTCGGCAGTGACCACCTCGTTGGTGACGGTTTTGACCACATCGGGGCCGGTCACGAACATGTATGAGGTGTCCTTGACCATGAAGATAAAGTCAGTCATTGCCGGAGAATAGACCGCGCCACCAGCACAGGGGCCCATGATCACGCTGATCTGCGGCACCACGCCCGAGGCCATGATGTTGCGCTGGAACACTTCGGCGTATCCGGCCAGCGAGGCGACACCTTCTTGGATTCGCGCGCCACCCGAGTCGTTCAGGCCGATCACCGGCGCGCCGTTTTGCACAGCCATATCCATGATCTTACAGATCTTCTGTGCATGCGTTTCCGATAACGATCCACCAAAAACGGTAAAATCCTGGCTGAATACATATACCATGCGCCCGTTGATCGTCCCCCAGCCGGTGACGACCCCGTCGCCCGCAGGCCTTTGTTTTTCCATCCCGAAATCGGTGCAGCGGTGTGAAACGAACATGTCGAATTCTTCGAAGCTGTTTTCGTCTAGCAGCAACTCGATCCGCTCGCGCGCTGTCAGTTTACCGCGCCCGTGCTGCGCATCGATCCGCTTTTGCCCACCCCCCAGGCGCGCTGCTTCGCGGCGGCCTTCGAGTTCGGAAAGGATGTCTTTCATCACGATTGTCCCCTTTAAAATTTGACCGGACCATATAGCGTGTCTTGCATCATCCAAAGAACAATTCGGCAAATTTGCAAAGTATTGGCAATCTTTTATTTGCTAAATGAAAATTGGCTAATCAACATATCTACACTCCGGCTGGCATGGATTTGGCGCAACCAATGCAATAGATGCAAACCATGCAGTTCAGTTCCACCCAGACTCACCGCAGTCCGCCGACGTTGGCGACGCTTATTCTGTTGTCCGGCCTCTCGGCGCTGGGAATGAACGTGTTTCTGCCAAGCCTACCGAACATGACGGCCTATTTTCAGACTGATTACAGGGTCATGCAGCTTTCGGTGGCAGTGTATCTTGGCGTAAATGCAGGCATGCAAATCATAATCGGACCGCTTGCAGACAAGGCCGGTCGCCGCCCGGTGATCCTGTGGGGGATCGCCTTATTTCTTCTGGCGACGCTGGGCTGCATCTACGCTCCGACCGCCGAGATTTTTCTGTTTTTCCGCATGTGCCAGGCGGTGATCGCGGTTGGAGTTGTGCTTAGTCGCGCTGCCGTGCGGGATATGTACGAGCAGGACAAAGCGGCCTCAATGCTGGGCTACGTCACAATGGGCATGGCCGTAGTGCCGATGATCGGCCCGGCCATCGGGGGGCTTTTGGACGAAACACTTGGTTGGCAGGCCAATTTCTGGCTGCTCCTCATTCTCGGTTGCATGGCCCTTTTCCTGACGTATTCGGATTTCGGGGAAACTGCCCTCAAGAGTGGCAAGACGTTGGTCCAACAATTCCGCGAGTATCCGGAATTGCTGACCTCGCCACGCTTCTGGGGATATTCGCTGGCCTGTGGTTTCTCGTCTGGGGCCTTTTTTGCCTATCTCGGCGGCGCGCCCTTTGTAGGTTCCGAAGTTTTCCAACTCACGGCCGCCGAGGTTGGCATCTATTTTGGCGCACCCGCTCTTGGGTATTTCTTTGGCAATTTCATAAGTGGGAAATTCTCGACACGTGTCGGAGTGAACCGCATGGTTCTTTGGGGGTGTTGGCTGAACACGCTGGGAATTGCTTTTTCAATCTTAGTTACACTTCTAGGCGCGGACAGTGCGGTTTCTTTTTTTGGCCTGATGACTTTCGTTGGGCTCGGAAACGGGATGTCGATCCCCAATGCAACAGCCGGCTCCCTTTCGGTCCGCCCGCGCCTTGCTGCAACGGCTTCGGGCCTGAGCGGCGCGATCATGCTCGGTGGCGGCGCTGCGCTGAGCGCTTTTGCAGGATGGTTACTGACTCCCGAGACGGGCGCGCTGCCCTTGTTGTGGCTTATGTTCGCAACCTCGGCACTTGCCGTTCTGGCAATCACTGTGGTCATCATTCGCGAAAAGCAGCTTGGCCTTTGAATACTTGCACAGGATGATTTGCAAAGTTAGCCTTTCGCCAAGTAAATCCGCAAAGGCACGTCGATGGCTACACAGAAACTCTATGCCGGCGCAAAGTTGCGCGAAATCCGCACCCGACTGTCGCTGACGCAAAAGGATTTTGCCTCAAAGCTGGGTGTCTCGCTGCCCTACCTGAACCAGATGGAAAACAACAACCGTCCGATTTCGACGACGGTTGTTCTGGCTTTGGCGCAGGAATTCGGGCTGGATGTAACCGAATTGAGCACTGGCGACAGCGAACGGCTGGTATCCGACATGCGCGAAGCACTTGCGGACCCGATCTTTGCTGACGCAATGCCGCCGCTTGCGGACCTGCGCCTGACAGCATCAAATGCTCCGGCGCTTGCACGAGCCTTTATCGAATTGCACCGAAACTACCGTCAGACCCATGAGCGGCTGGCCTCTCTTGACGAGGCGCTGGGGCGTGAAGATGCCCGCATACAAGCCAGCCCCTGGGAAGAGGTGCGCGACTTTTTCCACTATTGCGACAACTATATTGACGCTGTCGATCACGCGGCCGAGCACTTTGCCGAACGCGGCGGCGGCACGGGCGGCATTCGAGCCGCTGCGCTGCAAAGCCTCGGCGATCGCGGCATTCATGTAGAGCTTTCCGATATCGAGGCTCTGCGAAGTTATGACACCCAATCGAAAACCCTGCGTCTTTCCTCTCGGTCGGCCCCGCAAACTCAGGTTTTTCAGCTCCTTCTCCAAGTCGCCTTGTTGAGTCAAGACAAACTGTTGGAAGCAACGCTGGACTTTGCACGCTTCCAAAGCGACGAGGCACGCTCCATCGCCAAGATCGGGCTGGCAAATTATTTCGCCGGCGCCGCCCTGATGCCCTATGGAACTTTCCTGGCAGCCGCGCAGGAAGACCGCCACGATCTGGAACTGCTCAGCAACCGCTTCGGCGCATCCATCGAACAAGTTGCCCATCGACTGTCGACCTTGCAACGCCCTGGAGCAAAGGGGATTCCATTTTTCTTTGTTCGTGTGGATCAGGCAGGCACAATAACAAAGCGACACTCGGCCACCCGTCTGCAGTTTGCGCGATTCGGTGGGGCCTGCCCGCTGTGGAACGTGCATCGCGCCTTTGAAACGCCCGGACATTTCCTGCGCCAATTGGCGGAGACGCCGGATGGGGTGCGCTACATTTCGTTGGCACGAGACATTTCAAAACCCGGTGGTTCGTTTGGCGCGCCGGTTCGACGCTATGCCATCGCACTGGGCTGTGAAGTCAGGCACGCTGACGCTTTGGTTTATGCGGACAACCTCGATATCAACAATGCCAGCGCTTACGAGCCTATTGGGATATCCTGCCGCATCTGCGAGAGAAAATCCTGCCACCAACGCTCGGTTCCACCGCTGGAGCGCCGTCTTACCATCAATACGGATATGCGGGGCACATTGCCATATGAGGTAAATTGACCTTTTACCCCGCCAATTTCAGGTGCAGACGGAGGGGGCCACAGCCCCCGTCACGCCTTTGCGGAATTCAGGCTTTGGACAGAATCCCCCAGATCTGGTCCTTCAAAGCCGCGCGCTTCTTGCGCAGGTCCACCTCTGCCAGTTCTTCCATCGGTTCGATATTGGTTTCAGCGCGATGAACCGCACGATTGATCTCGTGATATTCTTCTGTCAGCTTCGCGAAATGCGCATCCGACTGCTTGAGCTGACTCATCAGATCGACCTTGTCCGGAAACTCTTCGGCCAGTTCGTGAGGCGTATGAGACATCCTGTTCGCTCCTTGTCTTGATGTTTCCATCAACAGCTAGACCGCGCTGCGAAGGCTCTCTTTGACGCCGATCAAATCACCCGGCAATACACATTTTTTCTTAACGTTGCGCCACGTTCCACTGCGGATGAAGCCAAGGTTCGTCATTGGCCCGCGGCAGCGGGCTGCGCCCCAAAAGATGGTCGGATACTTTTTCTCCAACCATGATCGAAGGAGCGTTGAGATTGCCATTGGTGATCTGTGGGAAAATCGAACTGTCCGCTACCCAGAGACCATCGACCCCGATCACCCGGCCCTGTGGGTCGACAACGGCATTGGGATCATCCGCCCGACCCATCCGGCAGGTTCCGCAAGGATGATAGGCGCTTTCCGCGTGTTCCGCGATAAAACCATCAAGTTCCTCGTCTGACTGCACGGCTGCACCCGGCTGGATTTCCTTGCCCGCAAACGGCTTGAACGCTTCTTGTGAAAAGATTTCTCGGGTCAAGCGGATACAGGTGCGGAAATCCTCCCAATCCTCTTCATGGCTCATATAGTTGAAGCGAATGATCGGTGCGTCTTCGACCCGCGCCGAGCGGAGGGTGACGTTGCCACGGGATGGCGACCGCATCGGGCCAACATGGGCCTGGAAGCCGTGGCCTTCGGCGGCGGCCTGCCCATCATAGCGCACGGCAATCGGCAGGAAATGGTACTGGATGTCCGGGTATTTGACGCCGGGTTTCGAGCGGATGAAGGCTGCGCTTTCGAATTGGTTCGACGCGCCCAGACCGGTCTTGGTGAACAACCACTGTGCGCCGATCGCGCCTTTGCCGATCAGGTTCCAGTATTTGTACAAGGTGACCGGCTGGATGGCCTGCTGTTGAATGTATAGCTCCAGATGGTCCTGCAGGTTGGCGCCCACACCCGGGCGGTCCGCAATGACGTCAATACCGTGTTCGACAAGATGCGCACCCGCGCCGATACCTGACAGCATCAGGAGCTTGGGCGAGTTGATCGAGGAGGCAGCCAAAACAACCTCGCGCCGCGCGCGGATCACTTCCTTTCTACCGCCTCGCAAAATCTCGACGCCTGTCGCCCGACCGTCTTCGATGACGATCCGCGCCGCCAGCCCCCGTACGATATCGCAGTTCGGGCGCTTCAGCGCGGGTTTGAGATAGGCATTGGCTGCCGACCAACGCCGTCCTTTCCAGACGGTCTGTTCCATCGGGCCAAAACCTTCCTGCTTTTCACCGTTGTAGTCGCCGGTCACTTCATAGCCAGCCTGCTGTCCAGCCTCGACAAACGCCTTGAACAGCGGGTTCGACCTCGGTCCGCGCGTCACGTGCAAAGGGCCATCCGTTCCGCGCCAGGTCGGGTCGCCGCCATGGCCGCCATCGTGCCACGTCTCCATCCGTTTGAAATAGGGCAGTACATCCGAATAGGCCCAGCCGTCGGCGCCCATCTCGGACCAGGTGTCGAAATCCATCGCATGACCGCGTACATAGACCATGCCATTGATAGAAGACGACCCACCGATCACCTTGCCGCGCGGGCAGGCCAGACGCCGATTGTTCAGTTTCGGTTCGGGTTCCGATTGATACCCCCAATCATAGCGCGACATGTTCATAGGATAGCTGAGCGCCGCCGGCATCTGGATGAACGGCCCCGCATCGGTGCCGCCATATTCAATCACCAAAACCGAAGCCCCGGCCTCGCTCAGTCGATACGCCATCGCGCAACCGGCCGATCCTGCACCGACGATGACAAAATCTGCTTCCATGTTCACGTCTCCTTCGTCCCGCCGGAATGGCAATTGATCGCTATCGGCTCCGTCGGGAGTATTATCAAAAAGATGAAGAGGTTATTCGCCGCGCGGGAAACGCTGGCTTTCCTCAAGGTTGTCCAAATTCATGTGATTCCGCATGTACCGTTCGGATGCCTTCTGAAGCGGCTGATAGTCCCACGGGAAATAGCCGCCTTGCCTGAGCGCCTCATACACCACCCAGCGGCGCGCCTGGCTTGCCCTGACTTCGGTGTCGAAGCGTTCAAGATCCCATCGTGCTTCGGATTTGGCCTTGAGGGTCTGCAAAGTTCCGGCATGGGCCGGTTCATCGGCCAGATTGTTCAACTCATGCGGATCGTTTTCCAGATCGAACAGTTGGTCGGGGTCCAGTGCACAGCGATTGTATTTCCATTTGCCGTAACGCATCGACACCAAAGGCGCATAAGACGCCTCAGCCGCATACTCCATCAAAACCGGCTCGGTTCGATCTGTGCCATTGGCAAGCGGCACGAGGTTGTGACCGTCGGTCCAGGGTGCCAGTTCATCCATATTGACGCCAGCCAGAACACCAAGTGTCGGTGTTACGTCGATGGTCGACACAGGTGTATCAATCAACTCGACAGGCATTCCGGGAGCAGAAATCATCAGCGGAACGCGCGCCGACCCTTCATAGAAGTTCATCTTGAACCACAACCCGCGCTCACCCAGCATGTCGCCGTGGTCGGACACGAAAAGGATGATTGCCTCTTGCCGGGTGGTATCCAACACTTCGAGGATTTCACCGATTTTGTCGTCCAAATACGAGATATTGGCAAAATAGGCCCGACGCGATTTACGAATATCCCCTTCGGAGATTTCAAAGCTGCGCCAGTCGTTTGCATCGAAAATGCGCTTGGCGTGCGGGTCCTGATTGTCATAGCCCAGATCGCTTACCTCGGGCAGCAGATGCTCGCATTCCTCGTAGAGGTCCCAATACTTGCGACGCGCGACATAGGGGTCGTGCGGATGTGTGAAACTTACGGTCACACACCATGGACGGTCGTCGCGGCCCCGCGCCAGATCATAAAGCTTGGTCTTTGCATAGTAGGCGACCTCGTCATCATATTCCATCTGGTTGGTGATTTCGGCCACCCCTGCCCCAGTGACAGACCCCATGTTGTGATACCACCAGTCGATCCTCTCACCCGGCTTGCGATAATCCGGCGTCCAGCCGAAATCGGCCGGATAGATGTCGGTGGTCAACCGCTCCTCGAAACCATGCAACTGATCGGGACCAACGAAATGCATCTTGCCGCTGAGGCAGGTGTAGTAGCCCGCACGGCGCAGATGATGGGCGTAGGTCGGGATAGCACTGCTGAATTCGGCTGCGTTGTCATAGACACCGGTGCGCGAAGGCAATTGCCCCGACATGAAACTCGCCCGTCCCGGAGCGCAGAGCGGCGACGCAGTATAGGCATTGACGAAGCGCGTTGAACGCTCGGCCAGTTTCTTCAGGTTTGGCGCATGCAGCCAGTCGGCGGGACCGTCGGGGAAGAGGGTTCCGTTCAACTGATCCACCATCAGGATCAGAATATTGGGCTTTGTCATTTACCAGCCTCGATAAGGGTGTTGAGAACGCGCAAAGCGTGGTTGACGGCAAGTTCGGGTTGCTCTGGTGCGCTCAGCGCCGCACGGATATACAATCCATCGATCATGGCAATCATGTTCTCAGCGCCTTCTGCGGGGTCCTCCAATAGGGGGCGCAGTGCGTCAACCAGATTGGACCTAATACGCGCCTGGTATATTTGCCAAAGGCGAAGGGCATCATTATTGGTCTGCGCCAGAACATAGAAGGTCATCCAAGCGGCGATTACATCCGGGGTGAAACAAGAAGGAGCGAAACAGGCTCGGATAATTGCCTGGGCACGTTCGGTCTTTGGTGCGCTCTTCAATTCAGATCGCGCTTCTTCGCCAAAATCCGACAGGATACGACGCATGGCGGCCAGAAATATCTGGTCCTTGCCGCCGAAATAGTGGTGCGCCAACGCGCTGGACATTCCTGCACGTTTGGCAATCTGGCTAACCGTCACGTCGAGCGACTTTTTCACGCCAAGCTCGGCGATGGTCGCCTTCACGATCGCGTCGCGTCGGATCGGTTCCATTCCGAGTTTCGGCATGTCGGTCTCCTTCGAGCCAGTGTAATATCCGAAACGCTAAAAGGATTTTATTGACTCGTCAATCAATAACCGATTTTTCACCGGATGCCCTGCTTCAGGCAATCAGAATTTCGTTGCCAAATTTGGCGGAGTAACCGCGCGGCGCAACAAAACGGCTTCGCGCCAAGTCATAAAGCTGACTGCGCCCAATATCAGCGTACCACCTGCGACCACCCATAGATCGACACGTTCACCAAAGGCCAGTGCGCCAAGCAGAGTCGCCCAGATCAACTGCACGAAGGTCACGGGTTGCGTCACCGTGATGGGTGCCGCCTGCATCGCAAGCGTCATGCAATAGTGCCCACCTGTCGCAAAGCAGGCAATCAGAAACAACACCCCCAGATCCTGCCAGCTTGGCGGTGTCCAGACAGAAACGGCAAAGGGAATCAAAGCCACGGTGACCCAGATCGACAAGTGCGCAACGACAACAGACGGGCGAAGATCCTGAACCAGAACCTTCGCGATCAGATAGGACCCGCCCAAAGCGAGTGCCGTACCTAACATGGCCAGATGTCCCTGTGATATTTCGCGAAACCCCGGGCGCAGAATGATCAGAACTCCGATCAATGCGGCTCCTATCGCAACAACACGACGGGCGGCAAGGCGTTCCCGCAAAAACAAGACCGCGCCCAAGGTAACGTAGATCGGCGTGAGATAGTTCATTGCCGTCACCTCTGCCAAAGGGATCTGGGTCATCGCGAAGAACCATAGCATGACGGCAATCGCATGAATCCCGCCACGGATACCGAACAACACCCAGTGTTTTTTGGTCAATCGCGCCGAAAGGATCGCACGCATTGCCGGAAGCAGGAACACTAGCCCCAACAGATAGCGTAAAAATGCTGCCTGAATGGGATGCATGGCGGTTCCCATGGATTTGACCATCGCCGTCATTATCACAAAGGAAAACCCAGCCGACAGCATCCAGAAGATACCGGCAAGGGGGCGGGATTGGGCGGCGATCGTTGTCATGCTAACGGTTCAACATGGAATGGGCACTTGTGCAAGACTTCACATCGCAACCAACTTCCATGCAATCCCAAGCATGGTCAGCCCAATCATGGCGTCCAGATATCGCCAGGCACCCGGGCGCGCAAAGATCGGAGCTATCAAACGCGCCCCGTATCCAAGCGAGAAAAAGAAGGCAAAGCTGGATGTCACCGCGCCCAAGGCAAATCCGAACCGATCATCGTATTGTGCCGATATCGAGCCGATCAGGACCACGGTGTCCAGATAGACATGCGGATTGAGCCATGTGAATGCAAGAACCGTGAACATTGCCCCGCGCAGGCTGGTTCGCTGATGTCTATCCGCCTGCAGCGTTGCGCCGCTTGTCCAGGCCGACCACAGACTGCGTGTGCCATACCAGAACAGAAAAGCTGCTCCGCCATACCGCATGACGGTCTCGAAACTTGGCACAGTTGCAGCCAAGGCCCCAAACCCGGCAACACCCGCAACAATAAGCACGGCATCAGACAACGCACATGTCAGACACAAGGCAAAGACGTGCTCGCGTCGCAAACCCTGACGAAGGATAAATGCGTTTTGTGCGCCAATCGCGAGGATGAGGCTGAAGCCAAGCGCAAAGCCGGAAATGAAAGAGGCGGGCATGGGCACTCCTGTGGACGACCGGAATTGACTAGCCGCGCTTGAACGATCTATCAAATTAAAGATGATAATGCAGATTAAGAATTGCTAATGACTCTCGATACCGGTCAATTAAATGCTCTCGCAGCGATATTACGATTGGGAAGCTTCGAAGCGGCGGCCGATGAACTGGCGGTAACGTCTTCGGCGATTTCCCAGCGGATCAAGGCGCTGGAAGACAGGATCGGGATACCCTTGGTCCATCGAGGCCCCCCGTGCACGGGAACCGTCGCGGGCTTGAGGCTTGCCAAGCATGCCGAAGACGTCCGACTGCTAGAAGCCAAACTGAACCGGGATCTGTCTTTGGATCAAAGTTTTGGTCCGACATTATTGAAGATCGCTGTCCCCGCCGACAGTCTGGCGACTTGGTTCATCGCTGCAATGGCTGGTGCAGATGACATGCTTTTTGATCTGCTGATCGACGATCAGGATCACTCCGCCGACTGGTTGCGACGAGGAGAAGTTGGTGCAGCGATTACGGTCGGCGGCAAACCTGTGACCGGTTGCGATGCGTACCCGCTGGGAACCTTGCGGTACATAGCGACAGCCAGCCCGGGTTTCGTTCAGCACTGGTTTTCTGGTGGCGTCACGCCAGCAGCACTAGCCAAGGCTCCCTGCATGACTTTCAATCGCAAGGATGGTCTGCAAAAGGCTTGGCTGGCCGCCAATGCTGGCGCCCGGATCAACCCACCATCGCACTTCCTTCCGTCAACGCATGCATTTGTCGAAGCCGCGTGCGCAGGAATTGCTTGGGGTATGAATCCTGAACCCCTTGTTCGGGACCACCTTCGTGCGGGCCGCCTGCTCCCACTTTTGCCCGACACGCCGCTCGACGTGCCTTTGACCTGGCAGGTCAGCCGCATCGTGGCCCCTGCGATCACGCACCTGACCGGCGCGATCAAAACCGCCGCTGCGAGTGGGTTGCAACCCGACTGAACTCGCTGGATAACAGGACCAACAATGTTGGAGTGCATGCCATGTTTTCGCGAAATGCGCTAAGCTATGACCCTATCCCGCTGCCCGACCGAGCCGACTTGGCCGATGTCGAAATGATCACGGCTGCACAGGCGTTCCACGAAGTCATGCGCAAGCGCCATACTGTTCGAGACTACTGCGATCGCCCGGTCCCCCGCAATGTGATTGAAACCTGCATTCGCACCGCAGGGACCGCCCCGTCGGGCGCCAACCACCAACCCTGGCACTTCGCGGCTGTGTCCAATCCTGCCCTAAAACAGCGCATCCGAGAGGAGGCCGAAGAAGAAGAGCGCCGATTCTACGCAGGCACTGCCGGGGATGAATGGATCAAGGCGTTGGAACCGATCGGGACCAACGCGATCAAGGAGCACCTGACCGTTGCCCCGTGGCTGATCGTGGTTTTTGCCCAGCGCTGGGGACAGTTCGAAGATGGAACCCGATACAAAAACTACTACGTGCCGGAAAGCGTCAATATCGCCACAGGTTTCCTGCTGGCCGCGCTGCATCACGCCGGTCTGTCCACGCTGACACACACGCCGAATCCTATGCGGTTCCTGAACGACGCACTTGAACGTCCTGCCTCGGAGAAACCGACGATGATCATCGCCGTGGGGCACCCGGCTGGGAATGCGACAGTCCCCGCAGTGGCCAAGCTGAAAAAGCCACTAGAGGACATCAGCAGCTTTTTTTGACCGCGACACGTCTCAGTTACCCTAAGGAGCGACAACAAAAAAACCCGGCGGAACACGCCGGGCTGTGTGATGGGCCATGACGCAAGATCACAGTTGCGCCATCACCTCATCCGTGGCTTCGAAATTGGTGGTGACGCGCTGCACGTCGTCATCATCCTCCAGCGCATCCACCAACTTCATCAGACGCTGCATGTCATCCAAACCCAACTCCGTGGTTGTGGTGGGCTTCCAGACCAGCTTGGTTGATTCCGATTCACCAAGTGTCTCTTCAAGCGCGCTCGACACCTCGTTCAGATCAGAGTCGGCGCACCAGATGATATGGCCCTCTTCCGAGCTTTCGACATCCTCGGCGCCGGCTTCGATGGCTGCTTCAAAGATGGTATCTGCATCCCCGGCATCCGCAGGATAGACCACTTCGCCCTTGCGTTCGAACATGAAGCCCACCGACCCGGTTTCACCCAGATTGCCGCCATTCTTTGAAAACGTCGAGCGCACATTGGACGCTGTGCGGTTCTTGTTGTCGGTCATCGTCTCGACGATCACCGCGACGCCGTTTGGGCCATAGCCTTCGTAGCGGATTTCTTCATAGCTCTCGGCATCGCCGCCAGAGGCTTTCTTGATGGCCCGTTCAATGTTGTCCTTGGGCATCGACTGGCCCTTGGCCTCTTTCACCGCCAGACGCAGGCGTGGGTTTTTCTCGGGATCGGGATCACCCATTTTGGCAGCGACAGTGATCTCTTTCGACAATTTGGAAAACAGCTTGGACCGAGCGGCGTCCTGGCGCCCCTTGCGGTGCTGAATGTTGGCCCATTTGGAATGGCCGGCCATGTTGCGTCCTCGTCATGATTGCGTATTCGGCGCTCATATAGACGTTTGCGAGGCCAGGGATCAAGAGAGCCGCTTGCAGGTACGTCCGTGCAAGCTAATGTGATCGCATGACGGCTGATCAAATCATTCTTTTCTCACTGTTCATTTCAGTCTTTGGCCTGTTGTTATGGGGGCGATTCAGATATGATCTTGTCGCCTTTGCCGCGCTTATGGTTGGCGTTGTTCTGGGGGTCGTTCCGTTAGACAATGCTTTTTCCGGGTTTGGCCACCCCGCCACGATTGTTGTGGCATTGGTGCTTGTTGTTTCGGCAGGGCTAGTCCGATCGGGGGCAGTGTTCCTGATCACCCGAACTCTGGTGGATGCATCGCGCAGTCTGGGAGCGCATATTGCCTTGATGGGCGGGCTTGGGGCGATCCTGTCGGCCTTCATGAACAATGTTGCGGCACTGGCGTTGCTGATGCCAGTGGATATCCAGACCTCGCGCAAGGCCGGTCGTTCAGCGGGGATGTCGCTGATGCCGCTGAGCTTTGCCACCATTCTTGGTGGCATGGCCACACTGATCGGCACGCCCCCAAATATCATTATCGCATCGATCCGCGGAGAGGCCTTGGGCGAGCCATATCACATGTTCGACTTTGCACCTGTTGGCGGGTTGGCGGCAATCGCCGGGTTGATCTTCGTTGCGCTGATCGGTTGGCGGCTGATCCCGGATCGCGGCATGAAGGGGGACACATCAGAAACGCTGGCCGAATATATCGCCGAACTTACCATTCCCGAAGGTTCATCACATATCGGCAAGCGTCTGGCTGAACTGGACGAGGTTGCCGAGAAAACAGACGTGGCCATTCTGGGTTTGATCCGCGACGAAAAAAGGCGTTATGGTCGGGCGGCGAATACCCTGCTCGAGGCTTGCGATACCTTGGTTCTGGAGGCCACGCCTGAGGCTTTGGACGAGTTTCGCTCCGCTGTCAGCCTAGATTTTTCCGATGCGCAAAGACAAAAGGCGCTGACCGCCGCGGGCGAAGGGCTGGAGGTTCTGGAGGTCGTTGTGCCGGAAACTGCTCGTGTCGCAGGACGAACGGCGCAAGGGCTTGGCCTGACATGGCGTCAAAGCACGGTGTTGATGGGGATCTCCCGACAGGGCCGGAAGATCACCAAGCAGGTGCGCAAAACCGAAATCGAGCCAGGTGATATCCTGCTGTTGCTCTGCCCCCGCGACCATGGCGCGGATGTGACCGAATGGTTGGGTTGCCTGCCCTTGGCGGAACGCGGACTGAACGTAACGGCCAATGAAAAAGCAGGCCTCGCCATTGCGCTGTTCGCGGCTGCGGTTCTGGCCGCTAGCGTCGGTCTGATCTATTTGCCGATTGCTCTGGGACTTGTGGTCATCGCCTATGTCCTGACCAAGATCCTGCCGATTGCACAAATATATGACCACATCGAATGGCCAGTCGTCGTTCTGCTGGGCTCAATGATCCCGCTTGGCGCAGCACTGGAAACATCAGGCGGCACGGAGCTAATAGCCAATGCGCTGGTGTCGGTCACAAGCGGCATGCCTGCCTGGGTGATCCTAACGGTATTGATGGTTGTCACCATGACGCTGTCAGATGTGCTGAACAACACGGCGACAACAATCGTCGCCGCCCCAGTGGGCATCCAGATGGCGCAAACGCTTGGAGTATCGGCCGATCCGTTTCTGATGGCTGTTGCCGTTGCCGCCTCGGCTGCTTTTCTGACCCCGATCGGCCACAAGAACAACACTCTGATCCTTGGTCCTGGCGGCTATCACTTTGCCGACTACTGGCGCATGGGCCTGCCGCTGGAGTTGTTGATCGTGGTTGTCTCTATCCCCGCAATCCTTCTGTTCTGGCCGTTGTGAGGGGGCAGCGTATTGCCAAACAGCGCCTGTCCCGGCTAAGGGCACAGCATGAAACGCTTTCTGATCCTGCAACTTCGCCCCGAAACCGATGCAGCGGATGCCGAGTTCGCGTCCATTCTCGACAAATGCGGGCTGCCGCCTGACCGCGCACATCGCATTCGGCTAGATTGTGAGGATCTGCCGGACGGGTTGAACGTACATGACTATGCCGGTGTGATCGTTGGTGGCGGGCCTGGTTGTGTTAGCGACGATCCAGCCAGGAAATCGGCGATGGACGCCCGGATCGAGGCAACGGTCATGGGGTTGATGCCGCAGATCATCGAATCCGATCACCCGTTCATGGGATGCTGCTATGGGCTGGGAATTCTTGCAGCCCATCTGGGCGGTGAGGTCAGCAAAGCGCAATACAGCGAACCGGTCGGTCCTTCGACATGCACCCTTACCCATGATGCAAGCACTGATCCCCTTACTGCGGGTCTCCCCGCTGTCTTTGAAGCGTTTGTCGGCCACAAGGAGGCGGTGCAATCGCTACCTCCGGGTTGCGTGCATCTGGTTGCCTCGGACCCCTGTCCTTTTCAGATGATCCGCTGGGGGCAGAATGTTTATGCCACCCAGTTCCATCCCGAAGCGGATGCAAAAGACTTTGAGCAGCGAATCAACATTTACAAGGATTACGGCTATTTCCCGCCCGAGGATGCAGAGCGCTTGATCGGGATGTGTCACGCTGCCAATGTGACCCAGCCCGGCGTGATCCTGCGACGGTTTGCTGAACGTTTCGGCTGACCTCGCGGCAACTCCCATTGCCTGAGCCAGCGACGCAAAGCTAGGCTATACCCGAGAGGGAGGATACGCCATGGCAACGGACTCGGCGGACGCAATCATCGTCGGAGCTGGATTGGCGGGATTGGCCGCAGCCGCAGAGCTGGGAGATCGAGGCAAGCGGGTGATCCTGCTGGATCAGGAGCCGGAGCATTTTCTGGGTGGGCAGGCCTTCTGGAGCCTCGGAGGCCTATTCATGGTGGACACGCCAGAACAACGCCGCATGGGTATCCGTGACAGCGGCGAGTTGGCGATGCGCGACTGGCTGGGTAGCGCGCAATTCGACCGACCCGAAGATCACTGGCCGCAGAAATGGGCCGAAGCTTATGTCGAATTTGCCTCTGGTGAAATGCGCCCCTGGTTGCATGAAATGGGGCTGCGCTGGTTTCCCGTGGTTGGCTGGGCCGAGCGTGGCGGATCATATGCCAATGGTCACGGCAATTCTGTGCCCCGCTTTCACATCACGTGGGGGACCGGACCCGGTATATTGGCCCCATTCATTCGCCGTGTGAACGAACACGTTGCTGCCGGGCGCGTAACGTTCCGCTTCCGCCATCGGGTCAACCAGGTCATCATGGAAAATGGCGCCGCCAAAGGCGTCGCCGGTGTAGTGCTGGCAGATGATACCGCCGAGCGCGGCAAAAAAACCAATCGCGACGAAGTAACGGCGTTCGAGGTTCACGCCCCTTCAGTTGTCGTGACCTCTGGCGGCATTGGCGGTAATTTCGAGATGGTGCGCAAGGCCTGGCCGCGAGACAGGCTGGGCGAACCTCCGCAGAACATGATTGCCGGAGTTCCTTTCCATG
Organism: Ruegeria sp. BHSB058; assembly: GCF_059613285.1. NCBI lineage: Bacteria > Pseudomonadati > Pseudomonadota > Alphaproteobacteria > Rhodobacterales > Roseobacteraceae > Ruegeria > Ruegeria sp. BHSB058. The sequence continues at coordinate 23,955 of NZ_JBXWSF010000013.1, forward strand.
TTGATGGCCGCATGATCGGGATCAGCGAACAGGCTGGTGGACATGTGATCAATGGTGATCGGATGTGGCACTACACCGAAGGCGTCCGCAACTGGGATCCGATCTGGCCCGCACATGGCATTCGCATTCTGCCCGGTCCAAGTTCGATGTGGTTCGACGCGCGAGGCGACCGCCTGCAACCACCCTGCCTGCCAGGGTTTGATACGCTGACCACTTTGCGCACAATCCTAAAAACCGGATTTGAGTACAGCTGGTTTGTCCTGACCCAGAAGGTAATCAAGAAAGAATTCGCCTTGTCCGGGTCCGAGCAGAACCCCGATTTCACATCCGCTAGCTGGAAAGAAGTGATCCGCCAGCGCATTCTGTCGGGAGCAAAAGCGACCGGTCCAGTAGAGGCGTTCAAGGATCATGGCGAGGACTTCATCGTGGCCAACTCGCTTTCCGACCTTGTGGTAGGCATGAACAAGTTGGGTGGCAACTTGATCAACGAGGCACATCTGCGTGCCCAGATCGAGGCGCGCGATAGCCAAATGGACAACCCCTTCACCAAGGATGTTCAAATCATGGCCATTCACGCGGCCCGCAACTATCGAGGCGACCGCCTGGTCAGAACGGCCAAACCGCACAAATTTCTCGATCCAGCCAATGGTCCGCTAATTGCGGTCAAATTGCATATCCTCACGCGCAAAACGCTGGGCGGGCTGCAAACCGATCTCGACAGCCGGATGATCAGTGCGGATGGCGCTCCGGTCCCGGGTCTATTCGCTGCGGGCGAGGTCGCCGGGTTCGGAGGCGGCGGTTATCACGGATACAACGCATTGGAAGGCACATTCTTGGGTGGCTGCATCTTTTCCGGCCGCAACGCGGGCCGTTCGACGTCAATCGCATGACACTGGCCCGGAACATTCGCCAGAGCACTGGATCAGTCCCTGTGACTTTCAAGGATGCGGTGACCACACAACGTGATTTTTTGCGAACGAGTTTCCGTGTCTTTCTGACTGCCCTGACGAGTTGAAGTGCAGCTCTCGGAGCAAACTATTTTATTCGTTCAAACCGTAAAACTGGAGCGCCTTGCCCGTCTACCAGTATTAGTTTGTCAGGCTCCACTGAATACCCTTCCACTCGCGGAAGGGTCGCAAGGAACTCCCTTTCCATTTCATCCAGCGGCGGCGGACAGGCCATCAAAGTGGCAGCCATATTGTCTGGAAAGCTCATAGTGCTGGCCGTAATATCCATCTGACCGGAAAACCTGTTGCATCCTCCGTTACCACCGAACTGTCCGCTTTCGCCAAATGCGATCTCGGGCCGTTTGTCGCTATCTATGGATTGCCCATTGATCTCGACCGCCCGCCAGGTGGTGTTTTCGAGCATCGCTCCCGCCTGCCCCGCAACCTGTATCATGATCAGATCAACCGCATCGCCAGCTCCATGGGTCAAAACCGGGTTGGCCGTATCAGTGGTGAACACCAGCCTTCGCCCCTGATACACAGAAGCCCGCACGACATATCGCATTGCCTCATCAATCAAGGCATCGTCGTAGGTCAGCTCAAACGACGCCGGCACGGAGGTCAGCGCGTAACGTTGGGATGCAAGAACTACCGCAGGAACATCCGCCAACGAAACATCCAGTAGCACAACGTCCAGAACAGCGTCTTGCGGGACCGCGATACGTTCTTTGTAGGTTGCTGTTCCCGTTACTGTCCCGGCCAACGCAATAGAGTGCCCAAGCCACAAAGCTGCAATCCCCGAAAATGCCACCAAGCGAATGGTTCGACTGTGCATTGTCCTTAACCCCTTTCGTACAAATCTCTTTCAAGATTGGGATGGGCCGGTCAAATTCAAGTTCGTCCCGCTTCGATCGGCGGCAATGCGCCTTATTAATTCACGTCAAAGCGGCCACAGCAGCGGAATGAGCAGCGACGCCAGCAACCCGACCGTGAGATTGAGCGGCACACCGACCTTCATGAAGTCCATGAACTTATACCCACCCGGCCCATAGACCATCATGTTCGTCTGATATCCGATAGGTGTTGCAAAAGACGCCGATGCAGCAACCATGACCGCCACCACCAAAGGGCGCGGATCCACGCCCACAGCCTGCGCCAACCCAATGGCGATGGGTGTAACGACCACAGCAACTGCGTTGTTGGAAACCAGTTCGGTCAGGATAGAGGTCAGCAGGTAAACCGCCCAGACGATCATGAATGGTGGCAACATGCTCAACACCGGGGCGACGGCATTCACGATCATCTCGACCGCACCTGAACTTTCCAAAGCAGCGCCAATCGCCAGCATGGCGAAGATGAGCGCGAGCAGGCGCCCCTCCACGAAAGAGAACGCCTCATCAGCATCGATGCAACGGGTGGCCAGCACCACCGCGACAGCGAGGACCGACAACAGGAGAATGGGGGCTACACCGAGCGCGGCGAGCAACACGATTCCTAGCAACGCCGAAACTGCAATGGGCGCGTGACTGCGGCGATAGGCACGCGCAGAAGGCTGCGAGACGTCGACCATGTCCATGTCGGCGGCCAGTCGCTGGATATCCGCTGGAGCGCCTTCCAACAGTAGCGTGTCGCCAACCCTGACGATCAGATCGTCCAGTTGGCCACTGATGTTCTGGTTTCGGCGATGCACAGCCAATACGTAAACGCCATAACGACGGCGCAGGCGCATCGCACCCAGGGCGCGCCCGACCATTCTGCATCCTGGCGTGATCAGCACTTCGACCGTCTTGGTCTCGACCGCGGATACCTGATCGACACGCTTGAGTTCCTTGTTGCTTTGCAAGCTCAGCAACTCGGTCATCTGCGTGCGCAAAACAACCCGGTCACCAAGTTGCAAAGTAACACCCTTTAGGTCGCGGCGCAGCGATTCATCCCCCCGGATCACGTCGATAAGCCGCACACCGGGGCGTTTGAACAACTGAACTCCGATCACTTCGCGACCGATCAGATTGCTCTCGGGGGGGATCACCGCCTCGGTGAAGAACTTCATCTTGGAGCGGTCGCTCAGCATCATCGCCATGCTCGTACGCTCGGGCAGCAATCTTGGGCCGATGAAGCGAAGATATACCATCCCGTACGCAACCAGCACCACACCCAGCGGTGTGACTTCGAAAATCGTAAATGGGGGTAATCCCTGCGCCCTTGCCACACCATCGACCAACAGGTTTGTCGACGTGCCAATCAGGGTCAACGTTCCGCCGAGAATGGCGGCATAGCTGAGCGGGATCAGGAGTTTCGAGGCAGAAATGTTCAAAGTTCGGGCAATCTGAACAAAAACCGGGATCATCACCACAACAACCGGCGTGTTCGACACAAAGGCGGATGCGACAACCACAAAAGCTATCAGCAGACCAATTGCAATTCTTGGATTCACCTGCGCCTGTTTTTGCGCCAGCGAGGTAAAAGAATCGAGAGCCCCGGTCCGCACCAAAGCCCCCATGATCAGAAACATGGCTGCAATCGTCCACGGTGCCGGGTTTGCCAGTACCGGCAAGGCCTTTTCATACGGCAAGATGCCGGTAAACAGCATCAACGCGACACCAATGATCGCAACAACCTCAGCTGGCAAAGTTTCACGCAAAAACAACGCAAACATGCCCGCGACGATGGTCAGTGCCAGAACTGCGCTGGCTGTATCTGAAAGCTGTAGGAGATCCATTCCCGGTTTATTGCCCGATCCCTTGCCTAACCAACAGTTTCACGCAATTCCCGTGCTTGGCAAGCCTGTCGTTCTTCTCACGTGCGTTCGTTTTGGTGCACTATGGACCGGCTTGCTGCAATCGCCCGCCAACCCGCACCATGCTGACCGAAATCGCCGAACCAGTGCGGTCGTCTGTTTCCACGAAAAAGCCGGACAGGCTCGCCTCTCCACCAGCAGGTGAAAACCGGGTCTTTGACATACCTGTGATGAATCGGCGCATGGGTTCGGCCTTGTCCATTCCAATGACCGAGTCATAGTCGCCGCACATACCCGCATCGCTTAGGTATCCCGTGCCGCCCTGAAGGATCTGGGCGTCAGCTGTGGGTACGTGGGTATGCGTGCCAACAACAAAACTCGCGCGCCCGTCGCAAAAGTGCCCCATCGCCATCTTCTCCGAAGTCGCCTCGCAATGCATGTCTACGATTACGGCCTGCGCAAGCCCGCCGCGCGGGTGTGATTTGAGCACCGGTTCAATGGCCGAAAATGGATCATCAAAGGCCCGTTTCATGAACACCTGTCCCAGCACCTGCGCCACCAGAACCTTGCGCCCCCCCGGAGCATTGAAGAGCCGATACCCCCGCCCCGGCGCGCCCTTGGCGTAGTTAATGGGCCGGATGATGCGCGGCTCACTTTCAATGAACTGCAACATGTCCTTTTGATCGAATGCATGATCGCCCAGCGTTACACAATCGGCACCCGCCGCCAGCAACAGCTTGGCGTGATCCCCGCTCAACCCCATGCCGCTCGAGGCATTCTCGCCATTGACCACGACGAAATCCAGCCGCCACTCGTCTCGCAAGCGTGGCAGATGCTCTTGCACGGCCGTCCGCCCGGAACGGCCCATGACATCACCAAGGAACAGAATTCTCATGGGTCACTCTCCTACGGCCAGCCGTTGGTGAGAACAAGACGCAAGCGGCCAACCTTTGGGAAATGTTGTTCATCCGCCCGATCGAACATAGTTTATTTCGACAAACAACACGTGCTCTGCCACGCGCGGGTCTCGACCGACAGATTGGGCGTTTCATGAAACTGTTTACTTTGGCAATCGCGATGACCCTGGCCGCCAGCTACGCTATAGCGCAAACCAAGACTACGATGGCAAACCCAGCAGCTACGTTCTGCGTTGAAAACGAAGGCACATTCGAAATACGCAAGAACGCTGATGGCAGCGAACATGGCGTTTGCATCCTACCCGACGGACAAGAAGTCGATGCCTGGGATTATCTGCGCAGCCATTTCGAGAACTGATGTTCAAAATGTCAGGATGCGGCTTTCCGTGACGATCATGTCCAACGGTTGATCCGTGGGTTCAAGCGGCAGGTTTTCAGCCTCCTGTGCATCAAATGCAAACCCGATGGCCAGTGTCGGTCTCTTGGCCCGCAGCCCTTCCAACGTGCGGTCATAGAACCCGCCGCCATACCCCAGACGCCCACCGTGAGCATCGAACGCCACAAGCGGGACGATCAGAATCTCTGGGTCGAAATAATCATCAATTTCAGGCACCTTGGCACCGAATGGACCGTCACGGAGCACACCTTCAGGCACCCACCGCGAAAAGCGCAAAGGTTGACCAGCGGCTTGAATCACCGGAACGCCCACTGGGCCGTAAGCCGCAGCTTCCGCCATAGCGGGAAGCGGGTCGATCTCGGTCCGGATCGGCATGTAACCCGACAAGGGAACGCCGCGATATCCGGCCAAAACCTCTGATAGATGACCGGCAGCGCCGGGTGGTGCGGCTTCAAAGGCCTGCTTGCGACGGGCAAAGGCCGCCTTGCGTGCAACTGCTTTCACTTCGGCCAGGTCGGTCAAGGAATAGTCCTCAGGTCAAAAGCCATGCTGCCAGCCCCAGGAAAGCGAAGAAACCCACAACATCCGTCACCGTTGTCACGAATGTCCCCGAAGCCAGCGCCGGGTCGACCCCGGCTTTTTCGAGAAGCACGGGAATCCCGGTTCCCGCTAGCCCGGCCACGACCAGATTGACCACCATTGCGGCGCAAATCACAAAGCCGAGCATGGGCGAGCCAAACCACGCGTAACAAACGATTCCCATGACCCCTGCAAACACGATCCCGTTGGTCAAACCAACCAGCGCCTCGCGCCTGACCACCCGCCAAAGGTTTGATCCGGTCAGGTCGCGTGTGGCAAGGGCCCGAACCGCCACTGTCAGACTTTGCGTCCCGGCGTTGCCGCCCATCGAGGCCACGATAGGCATCAACACCGCCAAAGCCACAAACTTTGCGATGGTGTCATCAAAGATCGAAATCACGATAGAGGCGACAATCGCAGTAATCAGATTGACCCCCAGCCAAGGCAGACGCTGCTTTGTCGTTTCGACAACCGTGTCGGATAGACTGCCTTCACCCACACCAGCAAGGCGCATCATGTCTTCTTCGTACTCCTCGTCCAGAACAACCATCGCATCGTCTATTGTGATCACACCAACGAGCCGCCCGTCCTGATCGACCACCGGCGCCGAGATCAGATGATACTGATTGAAGGCATAGGCCACATCTTCTTCGTCCAGATCGATGGGGAAGACGTGAAAATCCTCTTCGGCGATGTCACTGAGGTGAACTTCGCGCCGGGTTCCCATCAGCTTGCCCAAGGTCACATAGGCCACCGGCTTGAGGCGGGGGTCGACCAAAATGACGTGATAAAAGTCCTCGGGCAATTCCTCGGCAGCACGCATGTGATCGATGGCCTGACCCACTGTCCAATGTTCAGGCGCCATGACCACTTCGCGTTGCATGAGGCGACCGGCGGAGTTCTCCGGATATGACAGCGCCTGTTGCGCGGCGACCCTTTCGGCATCCTCAAGAACACCAAGGATGACTTCCTGTTGCGGTTCCTCAAGATCTTCGAGCAGGTCGACAACATCGTCACTGTCCAGATCGCGCACGGCATCGGCCAGAACGTCAGGATGCAGGATGCCTATGACTTCTTCGCGAACGCCCTCTTCGAGTTCCGAGAGAATCTCGCCATCGAATTCACGGTCGTAGAGGCGGATTAACTGTGCGCGATCGTCGGAATCGATCTGCTCCAAAAGGTCAGCGATATCCGCCGCATAAAGCGGCTCCATCAACGCGACGAGAGCATCGCGGTCGCCAGCCTCTACTGCATCAAGAATATCCGCGACAACCTTGCGGTCCAATGCATAGGCGTCGTCGTCCCGGGGCTGGTCGGTATCGACCTGATCGTTGCCAGTGGTCATGAACTGCCCCTTCACTTTCGCGATTGACCCCTAATTAGAAGAAGCTGCTACCGGAAAACAATGACAATAGCGCAATTTACCCACATCTTTGCCGCTTCTATGCTGTGCGTCGGTTCCAACAAAGTGGAGATCGACTGGACATGACGCAGAAAACACTGCTGCAAGGTCGCGTGTTAAGCTTTACTGCCTCACCTTTCGAGGGTGAGCCAACAGACGCCGTGCGCGTCAGCGAAGCCGTGCTGATATCAAACGGCATAATCGAAACCGTTGGGTCCGCGCGATCCTTGCAAGAGGCCAACCCCGATGCCAAAAGCATAGACCATGGGGACCGGATCATTATGGCGGGTTTTATCGATCCTCATGTTCACTATCCCCAGACCGCGATGATCGCCAGCTGGGGAAAGCGACTGATCGACTGGCTGAACATCTACACCTTTCCTGAAGAAATGAAATTCGCCTCTACCGAATACGCCGCCGAAATCGCGGCGCGGTATCTGGATCTTACTGCGGCGCACGGAACCACGACCATGTGCAGTTTCTGCACAATCCACCCTGAAAGCGTCGATGCATTTTTCGCCGAGGCGCAGAAGCGCAAGCAAAAAGTAGTTGCGGGAAAGACCTGTATGGATCGCAACGCCCCCGAAGGTCTGCGGGACACCGCCCAAACCGCCTATGACCAATCCAAGTCGCTGTTGCAGAAGTGGCATGGGGTCGATCGCATTTCTTATGCCATCACACCGCGGTTCTCTCCGACCTCGACACCGGAACAGCTGGAAGCGATGGGTGCGCTTTGGGCGGAGAACCCCGAATGCCTGATGCAAACGCACCTGAGCGAGCAAACAGACGAGATCGAATGGGTCATGTCGCTGTTTCCGGACGCGCGCGACTATCTGGACACTTATGAGCGCTTCGGCCTTCTGGGCAAAAGGGGGCTTTATGGTCACGTGATCCATCTGGAACCGCGGGAACGCGACCGGCTGCGCGAGGTGGACGCGGCCCTGATTCACTGTCCGACCTCAAACACCTTCATCGGGTCCGGCCTGTTCGATATGGCCGGTTTGATGCAGGACGGGCACAGAATTGGCCTTGCTACGGATACCGGTGGAGGGTCTAGCTTTTCGATGCTGCGCACGATGGCCGCGGCCTATGAAATCGGGCAACTGCGCGGCACGCCTCTGCACCCGGCACAACTGTTGTGGTTGGGGACAGTCGGATCCGCCAGAACCCTGCGCATGGACGATAGTATCGGCAATATCGCACATGGGATGGACGCAGATTTGGTGGTTCTCGACCTGGCATCGACCCCGGCCATTGCGCAACGCGTCGCCGTCGCGGACGACTTGTGGGAGGCAATCTTCCCAACCATCATGATGGGCGACGACCGCGCCATCGCCGAAGTCTGGATCAGCGGTCAGCGCGTGGCCAAATGATGTTGGCGCGCGCCATTGGGCGTGCAACTGTTATTCATGAAGGCAGCATCAGGGTTCAGTCTTGCAGCGCAAGTGCCAGCTGGTTCTGACGCTCGATCACCACCGGCAAATCGACCGTAGTGACCTGCCCATCACTCACAATCTGACGCCCTTCGACAAACAGGTGTTTTACTGTGGTCGGCCCGGCCAGAAGCAGTGCCGCCGGGTCCCAGCTACCCGCACTTTCGACACAGCGCACGTCCCAGACTGCGATGTCGGCACGTTTGCCAGGTGCGATACGCCCGCAATCCGGGCGATTCAACACATCCGCTCCGCCCCGCGTCGCGATTTCCAGCGCTTCGCGCGCCGACATCGCATCGGCCCCGCGCGCCACCCGCTGCAACAGCATCGCCTGGCGCGCTTCGGCCATCAGATTGCCGCAGTCATTGGATGCCGCCCCGTCAACGCCCAACCCGATAGTGACCCCTCTGTCCCGCATCTCGCGCACCGGGGCGATCCCCGAGCCAAGACGACAGTTTGAGCAAGGACAATGAGCGACACCGGTTCGACTGCCAGCGAAGAGATCAATTTCCTGTCCGTCCAGCTTGACGCAATGGGCATGCCATACATCCGAACCTGTCCAGCCTAGGTCTTCGGCATATTGTCCGGGGCGACACCCGAACTGTGACAGAGAATACGCAATATCTTCGTCGTTTTCTGCCAGATGGGTATGCAGCATGACGCCCTTGTCCCGCGCCAAATCAGCGGTATGACGCATCAGATCACGACTGACCGAAAACGGAGAACACGGGGCCAGCCCGACATGACACATGGAACCCTCGGAGGGATCGTGAAATGCATCGACCACACGTATCATGTCGTCAAGAATGTCTGCTTCGTTTTCCACCAACTGATCCGGCGGTAATCCGCCATCGCTTTCACCAATGCTCATCGCTCCACGTGTCGGGTGAAACCGTAGTCCGATTTCAGCCGCAGCTGCGATCGTGTCATCCAAGCGCGCGCCATTGGGGTAGAGATAGAGGTGGTCGGAACTGAGTGTACAACCCGACAACGCCAATTCAGCGAGACCAATCTGAGCCGACACGAACATCTCGTCCGGGCCGAACCGGGACCAGATTGGATAGAGCGTCTGTAGCCAGCCAAACAGCAGCGCGTCCTGCCCTTTTGGCACGGCGCGGGTCAATGTTTGATAAAGATGGTGATGCGTATTCACTAGTCCCGGCGTCACCACACAACCTGCCAGATCGTGAATTTCGCCATCAGACTTCAGATCATGCCCAATTTCAGCGATCTGGCCGTCCCGAATTATGACGTCGGAATTTGATAATTCGCGCCGTTCGTCATCCATTGTCAGGATGGTGTCGGCATTCTTCAACAGGATTTCGTTCATGTTTCACACTCCTGCAACCGCCCGTTTCGTGCAAGGAGTGTTGGGACCGGCGGAAAACGGACTCAAGAACCGGTCAGCGTCTGACTATACTGTCAACCGCCGCTTTTCAAGTTTGTTCAGAACCGGCGAAGGATATCCAGCGCTTCCGCATGAATCTCAGGATTTGCCGCCGCCAAGGCTCGTCCACCCTGATGAGCCGGGCCGCCCTGCCAATCAGTCACTACACCACCAGCCGATCGGATAACGGCAATGGGAGCCTGGATGTCGTAAGCATTCAGACCAGCCTCGATCACCAAATCCACCTGACCTGCAGCGAGTAGCGCATAGGCATAACAATCAATTCCGAACCGCGTCAGTTTTACCTGCTCGGCAACGGCCCGAAATGCAGCACCCTCTTCCGGTGTCCCAACTTCTGGAAACGTGGTGAACAACACCGCATCCTTCAATGCGACGGGTGTTCGTGTTTGCAGCCGGGTTTCGCCGTGCGGACCACGAACATACGCCGCATCATGCGTTCCGACGAATCGCTCGCCGATATAGGGCTGGTCAATGACGCCAAGAAAAGGGCCTTCGTTGTTGGACAGGGCAATCAGCACGCCCCAAGTTGGTGTTCCGCTGATAAACCCCCGAGTTCCGTCTATCGGGTCCAAAACCCACATCCGACCATTGGCACTTGCCGTCTTGCCGAATTCTTCCCCCCAAACCCCATCTTCGGGACGGTGCCTGGCCAACACATCGCGCATGGCTTGTTCCGCAGCATGATCCGCAACGGTAACCGGATCGTAACCGGCATGCAGCTTGTTTTGAGTTTCCAATATAGGCTGCCGGAAATATGGCAGAATGGCCGCCCGGGCAGCATCCGCCAGCATTTCGGCAACTTCTAGATCACTGAACTGGGTATGTTCCATAACACACCCGTGCGGCCAGCGATCAGGAGAGTCAAGACCTTTGGATTACGCTACGTCGCTTAGCACACGCGCCAGTTCAAACAAGCGGCGACGCTGGTTTTCTGGAATTGCGTAATATGAGCGGACCAGATCCAATGCTTCTTTGTCACCCATAAGGTCCGCAGGAACCTTTTGCTTTTGCGGCGTGTCCTTGTGCGACTCGTCAAGGCCTTCGAAGAAGAAACTCACAGGCACATCCAGCGCCTCCGCGATGTCCCAAAGGCGTGACGCACTGATCCGGTTTGCGCCGGTCTCGTATTTCTGGATTTGTTGAAACTTGATTCCAACCTGCTCCGCCAACTGCTGCTGTGTCATTCCGATCAGCCAACGGCGGTGCCGCACACGCTTGCCGACATGGACATCGACGGGATGGGTCATGGGTTCTCTCCTCTGTTACACTGACAACTGTCCGGGTACTCGCGCCTTAGGCCTTGACCCCCAAACTAGCGGGTGGCCTTTTAAGAACTCCCTAATTCCGAATATGCACCCCGAACTGCACTATCACTATATATCGCGAATTTCGCGCCTCATTTCAAGAAGGTTGAATCAAGACCCCGCAACACAGGTTTGTGGTTGTGAGTATGATGCAAACAAATGTCAACTTCTGAGTAGAGATTACCCTAAAGAAAACACCGGGGAGTTGTTGCCCATTCCACGTTTCGCTATGCGTTCAAGAACCGAAAACCGAGCCATTGCCACAGGCTCCGAGAAAGGACACATCTTGATGCTCGCATACAACGTGACCACTATGGGAGCCTCTGCCGAGCTTGTGAACACCCCAAAGCCAGAGCCGGAGCAGGGTCAGGTCAGAGTCGCCATTCGAGCCTGCGGTCTAAACTTTGCAGACCTACTGATGCAGCAGGGAAGCTATCAAGATACGCCTGCCGTGCCTTTTACACTCGGAATGGAAATATCCGGGATTGTCGACAAAGTCGGAACAAATGTGACCGACTTGAAGCCAGGAGACCGAATCGCTGTCTACTCGGGTCAAGGGGGATTAGCAGAGTTTGGAACTTTCGATGCTGAACGGGCGATTAGGCTCCCGGACTCGATGAGCTTTGAGGACGCTGCTGCAATACAAATTGCGTATGGCACCAGCCACATTGCGCTAAGTCATCGTGCCATGTTGCAACCCGGCGAAACTTTGCTGGTTACCGGTGCCGCCGGAGGCGTAGGGCTAACAGCGGTCGAAATCGGCAAGTTGATGGGGGCCAGGGTAATCGCTCAGGCGCGAGGTCCAGACAAGCTGGCAGTTGCCCAAGCCGCCGGTGCGGACCACCTGATCGACGCGTCAGAAGACCTGCGAGAGCGGGTCAAGACTCTGGGTGGGGCCGATGTCGTTTATGACGCCATCGGCGGAGATGTATTCAAAGCCGCCTTCAGGGCCACAAATCCCGAAGGGCGCTTGCTGCCCATCGGTTTTGCCGGTGGCAACGTGCCACAGATTTCAGCCAATCACTTGCTGGTCAAAAACCTTACGGTCATCGGCGTTTACATTGGCGGGTATCTGAAATTCCGCCCCGAAGTTGTACGAAACAGCTTTGAAACCCTGTTCCGGTGGCATGGCGAAGAAAAAATCAAACCACATATCAGTCACGTACTGCCGCTGGAACGGGTTGCCGAGGGAATGACGCTTTTGAAAGAACGCAAATCGACCGGCAAGGTGGTGATTACGCCATAATCAACCGGCGACGGCCTTGAGTTGTGGCCCACCGATCATCCGGAAATTCTGGCGCACCAACTCCGCCAGCGCTTCGACAATCGCACCCCGACCACTTTCGCCACCGTAGAGATTTATCCGGTGGGCTGGCAGTTCGGGCAAAGCCCTCCCCGAGTCGATCTGCTCCAGATGCGCGGCTTCGGTTCCATCCAGCATCGCATGCACTGCGAGATCCGCGCTTACGGTTGCTTCAATTGTGCGGTCGTTTTCAGTTTCGACAGCAAGTTCCCACGGAATCCCGGCCTCATCCAAGGCAGAGATTACCTGCGGGCGGAACATGCACCGCCGCCCCAATGCCAACCTAAGCGGCCGCTTGCGCCATGCGGATCCTCCAGGCGCGCCGATCCAGCGAAGCGGCAGTTCAGCGACCGTCTCGGCCCCTTCCCCATTCGATGCTTCGGTGGTCAGGATCAAATCGCATTCGCCCTTGCCGAACATGTCCTTGAGTTGCAGCGAATAAGACGACACCAGTTGCACCTTCACACGCGGAAAATCGGCATTGAACCGCTGCAATACCCTTGGGATCGCCGGGTAAACTATGTCATGCGGAACCCCCAGAACCACTTCGCCCTCAAATGCCTGATCGGTCAGTTTCCCAATCAATTCGTCATTGAGCGCCACCATCCGGCGGGCATAGGCCAGCAGCTGTTCACCGGATGCCGTCAACGCGATGGTGCGTCCGCTGCGGTCGAGCAATTCCTGACCCAATAGCTCTTCCAGTCGTTTCAACTGCATGGAGACAGCAGATTGCGTGAGATGCAGGAATCCCGCTGCGCGAGTCACACCGCCATGATCCGCAACCGCCACAAAGGAACGCAATGTGGTGATGTCCAAGTTTCTCATTATCACAATCCTTGATGTGAAAGATCAAAAACATTCGTTTTCAAAATCAATCATACTGCACCATATAATTCAAGAAAATTGATGAAAGAAAGAAAACACATCAGCAATCAAGAAAGGTTCCGATATGACACTCACCTCTGCATCCACTACTTGCCGCACCGCCCGCACATCGCGCACATACCGCATCCGGACCTTGCTTTCTGTCTGGCGTCAACGTCGCGCTCTGGAACGTCTGGACAGTCGTGCCCTTGAAGATGTCGGGTTGACCAAAACTGAAGCCCGCGAGGAGGCCTCCAAACCGATCTGGGACGCTCCGGACAACTGGCGCTGCTGATCGCGGCGCCAAACGCAGTTAACTCCGGATGACTACCATCTGCGCAACCTCAAGAATTTGTCATGAAAAGGCTTGAATTGCGAGGCTTCCTTTCCGATATTTGCTCCGAGTACCGCAGGTTTGCACCTGCACACAAACGGACAACTTTAGGGAGACCTCAATGGCTGAATTCGACACAATCCGGACGGCGGCTGGCGCGCGCGTTGCCCAGATTGACGAGGGCCTGCGCGCCCATATGAACAAGGTCTACGGCACGATGTCCGTAGGCATGCTGATCACATTCCTGGCTGCATGGGCGATTTCCGGGCTGGCGGTGACCACCGATCCGTCGGCCGCCGCGGCACAACTAAGCGCAGACAAGTACCTGACCCAATTCGGCTATTCGATCTATGCATCGCCTTTGAAGTGGGTGGTCATGTTCGCGCCTCTGGCCTTTGTCTTTGGCTTTGGCGCAGCCATTAACAGATTGAGCGCGGCTGGTGCACAGCTTGTGTTCTATGCCTTTGCCGCCGTGATGGGTCTTTCCATCAGCTCGATCTTTCTGGTCTTCACCGGCCAGTCCATCATTCAGGTGTTTCTGATCACCGCGATCGCCTTTGCCGGCCTGTCGCTTTATGGTTACGCCACCAAGAAAGACCTGTCGGGGATGGGAACGTTCCTGATCATGGGCCTGATTGGCCTGATCGTGGCTTCTATCGTCAACATCTTTATTGCCTCTTCGGCGATGGCGTTCGCAATTTCGGTGATCGGCGTGCTGATTTTCGCAGGCCTCACCGCCTATGACACACAGAAGATCAAGACCACGTATATTCAGATGGCCCACTCCGGCGATCAGGAATGGCTGGGCAAAGCAGCGATTATGGGCGCTCTGAGCCTGTACCTAGACTTCATCAATATGTTCATGTTCCTGCTGCAGTTGTTTGGAAGCCGCGAATAAACTGCGGGCAAACCAAATCAAACAAGATGGGGCGGGTTCTTTGGAACCCGCCTTTTTTTTTCTGAACGGTTTCTCATAGATAAAAAAAACGGCCACCGTACGGCGGCCATTTCCTAAAAAGAAGATCGACGTCAGATCAGCTGCAATCCAGCGGCACGGCGAAACCAGTGGTCCGCTTGCCAGCTGAACCTTTCTGATAGGCACTTCCGCTTGCAAGGCACCCGGTCAGGCGGGGTATGGCGCTGGAGAACGCGCTCCCGGCTGAGGCATCCATCTTCGCTGTTGTTCCTTCCTGCGTACGCAGAACGGCAAACAGGATACCGTTAACTTCGACATTGCTCAGCATCAGCGTTTTGTCCTGCCCGCCGACTTCGACTGCATTCGCGGGGGTTCGTCCACCGTGGTCAATAGCGACACCGGCAATTTTGTTCATATCAGTCTCATCCGTCGTCACCTTGACCGGTGCCAGACGCGCCAGTTCCGCCGGAACACTTTCACGGCGCGTGATATAGTCCACAACCCCTTTTTCTTCCGAAAAGGTTTTTGGCTCACCATCAAGGCCGGTAAATCCAACCCCTTCACGGTTCCAGAAATCGTCGCAAGCTGCAAGCGAGAGACAGGCGAATGCGGGAAACAAGATTTTTTTCATGGCTGCTCAGAGATTTGTGACGGGTTGCTGAAACCGTAAAGGCAGTAAGGGCTTCATATCAAGCAGGGTGACTTTCGATTGTCTGTAAGCCTGATGCTCGTCTGCAACGGCCCACGCATCGCACCCAGTGTGTCGAACGCCACAAAATCAAAAAAAAGAGCCGCATACTGATGCGGCCCTTCCTCGAACATCCTGTATAAGAAGGCTTACTTGATCTTGCCTTCTTTGTACTCGACATGTTTGCGAGCGACCGGATCGTATTTACGAACGGTCATTTTCTCGGTCATGGTGCGAGCGTTTTTCTTGGTCACATAGAAGTGGCCCGTGCCCGCGGTCGAGTTCAGACGGATCTTGATGGTCGTCGGCTTCGCCATGGTTATCTCCTGCGTCCGAAAAGGCAGGAGCCTTTCGGTTGAATTCCTATGAGCGTGCGCTTTTACCCTGCTTTACGGCCAAGTCAACCGGATTCGATGCAGAACGGCAGGTTTTTCAAACGCTCTCTCAAGTTGCAGACACGGGAAAGATTCATCCGTTTGGCAAAATTTTGAATACATCACGGTTCCGTGATAATGTCGTCGGATAATGTAAGTCCGGGGAACAATAACCGGAAATCGCATTACGAGGCCTTCCACGGCAAGACCCACGTTCGAGCATGCTGGTTCAAACAAGTCTACCGAGGGGGTAAACCATGACAGAGTGGCACATTGATGCGGAAGAGCTTGCCAATTGCAATTGCAACTTCGGCTGTCCCTGCCAATTTAGCGTTCTGCCGACACATGGGAACTGCGAGGCTATCGTCGTTTATGACATCAAGTCAGGGCACTACGGCGACACCAAGCTGGGTGGCCTTAGGGCAGCAGGCGTCTACTACTGGCCTGGTCCAATTCACGAAGGCAATGGCCAGATGCAATTGATCGTGGATGAGCGCGCGGACGCCGATCAGCGCAAGGCGTTGGAGTCGATCATGTTGGGCGAAGATACCGATGAAATGGCTACGATGTGGTACGTTTATGCAGCAATGAGTCCAACGAAACACGAAACGCTTTATCTTCCTGTCGAACTTGACTGGAGCCGCGAGGAACGCACCGGCACGGCCGAGGTCAAGGGGATTTTCAACGTCGAGGTAGGGCCGATTCCCCATATCGTATCCGGCCTCCCGCACCGCGCCGGAATCAATTTACCTAACGGATTTGAATATCGCCATGCCGAAGCTGCCTCCGGCACCGCAACGACAACCGGCGGCGCCATCAGCCTGACATTTGATACCACGCATGCTCATCTGGCTCATCTGAACATTTCCGGACACGGCGTCGTCGGGGCCTGAACAGGGTATGCCTCATGAGCGGCAAAACTGATCTAAACGCGTATGGGCCGGCGGAAAAGCTGGCCCGTCACGACACTCGGATCGTCCTGGCCAGCGTGTCATTGGTTGTGATGGGCGCGGTCTGGTATACGATTGCCGGTGTTGGCATGAACATGTCGGCCTTGGAGATGACTCGAATGGCCCGCCCTATCGGGGAACCCATGATGATGGGCATGGCCGTTCAATGGACGTTGCAATACGCCGTTCTGATCTTTCTGATGTGGTGGATCATGATGATCGCCATGATGACACCCAGCGCAGCTCCCATGCTCTTGCTATATACCGCCCTAAAAAGACATGGGGCCGACAAAGCCTCAGTAACCCTCCTCGGCACCCTGTTTCTGGCAGGCTATCTGATTGCTTGGGCGGGGTTCAGCCTTTTGGCCACAGTGCTGCAATATGCTCTGGAAGCCTGGGGGCTTTCAGACGGTCCCATGATGACCATCCGCTCCAAGACCTTTGCCGGTTTTGTGATGATCGCAGCAGGCCTTTATCAGTTCTCCCCACTGAAATCGGCCTGCCTGCGTCACTGCAGATCGCCTGCCCATTTCCTGGCCACGCACAATCGACCTGGCCGGGTGGGGGCACTTCTGACTGGTATGGATCACGGACTCTATTGCCTGGGATGCTGCTGGGTTCTGATGGCGCTTTTGTTCGTGGGTGGCATCATGAACCTGTATTGGATTGCAGGTATCGCCCTGTATGTGGCGGCAGAAAAACTGCTGCCTCACTCCAGATGGCTAGTCGCTGTGACAGGCGCCGCACTGTGCCTTTTCGGCATTTATCTGGTCTATCCGGCGTTCTCCGCGTTGGTCTGACTTTGGAGTACCAGGCCTGGGGACTGGCCAATTTGTTCGTCCCGCACACCTCAATCATGGAGGGCAACATGCCCCTATTCATTACCTACGCATCTTATTCACAATCCGGGATTCAGGGACTGATGAAAAAACCGGAGGACAGGACCGCTGCCATTCAGGCGCTTTTGGACAAGGTCGGCGGCAAGATCGTCGCGCTATACATGACCACCGGAACCAACGACATCGTGCTTGTCAGCGAAGCACCGGATGGCGCGGATGCCGTCTCGGTCGGAATGGCGGTGGGCGCTTCCGGTGTTACGTCCAGCATTGAAACCGTCAGGGCATGGACCGGTGCCGAATTTGCGGCGATTGCCGAAAAAGCGGCCGGGTTGACCGGCGCATACAAAGCGCCGGGCTCGTAAAGAAAAACGCGCGGGGGGCCTGTAAGCCGGATCCTGTTCCGGGGTTGCCCCCTTCGATGACCATTCCTCTAGGCCGCGCATTGCTGCGCGGCTCAAGCTGCCAACCCGGTCCCTCTCGGCCAAGGCGAGCCTAGCGGCGGTATCGGCTGACGCCGACCGGCCCGCGCGGGGACCCTATTCGGCATTGCTCCCGGTGGGGCTTGCCGTGCCGCCCCTGTTGCCAGCGGCGCGGTGGGCTCTTACCCCACCGTTTCACCCTTACCGCGCATGCGCGGCGGTCTGTTTTCTGTGGCGCTTTCCGTCGGGTTTCCCCGCCCGGGCGTTACCCGGCACCGTTGCCTTGTGGAGTCCGGACTTTCCTCTCGGGCGTCTGCCCCAGCGGCCATCCGGCCCTCCGCGCAGTTGGGGACATAGGAGTTTTGTTCCCTCAGGTCCAGAGCGCAGTATGGCCAAGCGGTGTGAAATCCGCAGGCTCCAACGCGCCGCAGGCCCGCGGGCGATAACGCAGACGAACTGCGGCAAGCAGCGTCTCGTCATCCACATCGGCCGTATAGCCCTTGTCCCGCGCCAACGCCCGGAACAATGTCGCCGGAGCGTCTTTTGGACCTTCGCAGAATCCGCGTTTTCCCGCTAATCCCTGATGCTCAAGCCGCGGCCAGTCAAAGCGGGATCCGGGATCGAACTTTCGACCCGGAGCCATATCTGAATGACCGATGACGCCTTTGGGAGGAATGCTCCAGCGCGCCATGATCCTCGTCAGCAGTCGCTCCAATGCCGCCATCTGCGGCTCCGAATAAGGATGATCCCCGCCGTTATCCAACTCGATCCCGATAGACCGCGAGTTGATATCGGTGTGCCCGCACCAACTTCCGGCGCCGGCATGCCAGGCCCGGTCCTCTTCGTTTACCATCTGCCAAAGCATGCCATCACGTCCGATCAGGTAATGCGCTGATACTTCGGCATCAGAATCACATAACCGTTCAAGCGCCGCCCCGGCGCCCTCCATCGCGGTGTAGTGAAGAACGATCAGCGACGGCGTCAGCCCATCGCGGCGCGGGCCGAAATTCGGTGATGGTTGCCAGATCGGCTCCACAGGTGTCAGTTATTGATCGCCCGTCGGAACGGGCTCGGGTCCCAGCCACAGGCATAGCCATCACCATCGGGGTCCAGACCCTTGCGATCCCTTTGCGGTCCGCCACTGGCCAGAAACTCGATCTGGGCCTGATCCGGCGAGGGGAATTTGGCACAGTTTCGCTGAGCCTTGGCCTGCAAGTTGAACCCCGCCCGGCTGTAGACTTGTGCCCCAACCGGGTTCGAAGAGGAAAGCGCGTATTGCACGATATTGGGCTGACCATCGCTGCTGCGTTGCGGCAGCGTAGTTGGCGTGACCACTTCGTAAGTCGCCTTGTTCTTTTCGATCCGCGCCGCGTCACTTTCAATCGAGCGTCGGTTGGACACCGCGTCAAAACTCTGCTCGTCGGAAATGCTGACGTTATTGGCGACCACCGGCGCAGTAGCGCTCAATGGAGCTGTAGCTGTCAATGGAGCTGCGACCGCCGCAACCGGTACATCGGGCTGAGCAGTGGCAGACGGTGACGTACCCGCCAGTGCCGCCGCGGTCTGATTGGCGATATCTTCGGCCGAATCCCCGCCTGTTTGCACAGCTGTCAACGGATCGCCTTGGGCCACCAGTGCAGACGCCTCGACAGATGATGGCGACAGCGCCTCAGACGAGATAACCGAAGGCGGGATCAAAGGGTCCCCGTTTACGGTTTGCCCGCTCAGAACCGCCTCGCGTTGCGCCTGATACGAAGGTGTGTTGAATTCGGTTCCGGGAACCGTGCTGGTGGTGTCACATGCGGCCAAAAGGCCGATCGCCGGGATCAGAAGAACTGCACGCATTTCAAGCTGCCTTTTGTTGCTCTTTCCTGCTCTACTTTAGAGTTACCACCATTTGCCCGGTTTGGCCACAAAACCGGCCGCATTTTCGAGCGCATAGGCAGTATTGAGCAGATCGCCCTCTTCCCACGGGCGTCCGATCAGCTGCAGACCCAGCGGCAAACCCTGCTTGTCCAGTCCCGCTGGGACAGAAATACCAGGAAGCCCCGCGAGGTTCACGGTCACGGTGAACACATCGTTGAGGTACATCTGTACCGGATCGGTCTCGGTCATCTCGCCCAGCCCGAAGGCGGCAGATGGGGTGGCTGGGGTCAGAATCGCGTCCACGCCTGCGGCGAACACATCTTCGAAATCCTTCTTGATCAGGGTACGGACACGGCGCGCACGATTGTAGTAAGCGTCATAGAAGCCCGCTGACAAAACATATGTTCCGACCATCACGCGGCGCTGAACCTCATGGCCAAAGCCTTCGGCGCGGGTTTTTTCGTACATCTCGGTGATGCCATCGCCCTGCGCCAACCGGGCGCGGCGGCCATAGCGAACACCGTCATAGCGGGCGAGGTTCGAGGATGCCTCGGCCGGAGCAATCACATAATAGGCGGGCAGTGCGTATTTGGTGTGCGGCAGCGAGATATCGACAATCTCAGCGCCTGCATCTTTCAACATAGCGGCGCCATCGGCCCAGAGTTTTTCGATTTCGGCCGGCATTCCGTCCATGCGGTATTCTTTCGGAATACCGATCTTTTTGCCCTTGATGTCGCCGGTCAACATGGCCTCGAAATTCGGGACGGCCAGTTCGGCGCTGGTGGAATCCTTGGGGTCGTGGCCGCACATTGTTTCCAGCATGATCGCTGCGTCACGCACATTCTTGGTCATCGGACCGGCCTGATCCAGCGAAGAGGCAAACGCGACGATACCCCAGCGCGAGCAACGGCCATAGGTGGGTTTGATACCGGTGATCCCGGTGAATGCCGCAGGCTGTCGGATCGAACCGCCGGTATCGGTGCCGGTTGCAGCCAAACACAGGTCAGCTGACACGGCAGCAGCCGAGCCGCCAGACGACCCACCGGGGGTCAGCTGTGCATCATCATTCCCGCGTCTCCACGGGCTGACGGCATTGCCATAGACCGAAGTTTCGTTCGACGATCCCATCGCGAACTCGTCCATGTTCAGCTTGCCCAGCATCACCGCGCCCGCATCGGCAAGTTGCTGCGACACAGTCGATTCGTACTCGGGCTTGAACCCTTCGAGAATGCGGCTGGCCGCCTGCGACGGCACGCCCTTGGTGCAGAACAAGTCCTTGATGCCAATGGGAAGGCCGCACATCGACGGCGCGTTACCAGCTTTGATCCGTGCGTCCGCAGCCTTTGCACGGTCCATGGCGATTTCAGGCGTCTTGTGGACAAATGCGTTCAGCGCGTCCGCCGCGTCAATGGCGGCCAGACAGGCCTGGGTCAGCTCGACGGAAGTGGTTTCGCCCTTGCGAAGCGCGTCGCGGGCCTCTGCCAAGCCCAGTTTGTTGAGATCGCTCATGTCTTACTCCACCACCTTCGGGACCGCAAAAAAGCCCTCGCGCGCATCGGGGGCGTTGGACAGAACCCTGTCCTGCTGGTTGCCATCGGTGACCACATCCTGGCGACGCTTCAGGCGCATTGGCTCGACCGAGACCATCGGCTCGACACCCTCGACATCCACCTCGTTCAGTTGCTCGATGAACCCAAGGATCGTATTGAACTCCGAGGCCAGCGCCGGCAGCGCGTCATCCTCGACCTTGATCCGGGCCAGTTTGGCCACCTTGGCGGCGGTGCTTTGGTCAATCGACATGGCTAACCCTCATATGCGTCAGGGGGCATTTACCCCTCAGACGGGCGGGTCGCAAGTGCGCAAGAGTCTTGTTGGCTTCCAAGCCGCAACCCCGAGAAAGCCGTTTTCCGACGATGCGCGCGCTCAACTGGCGCCATTTCCTCAAAACGATCATTTCAGACAGGCGCAAAAAGCGAGACCGGCGCGGAAATACCCTTCAACTGTTTTGCGCCCACTGGCTGGAATTCCAGACCTGCATCCACGCATGCGTTTTTTGCTTGTAACGAAACAAGGGGCCGGCTCGCCTGAGCTACCTGGCAAATTCGCGCCGCCATCTGCACGGCTGAACCGAATAAGTCGTTGCTGTCCTCCACGGGCTCACCGGCATGGACACCAATCCGAACCTGAATTGGTATCTCGTTCTTTTTGTTGTAGGAAGTGAACTCCCTATGAATGGACAAGGCGCAGTTCACGGAATTCGGCACATCATGGAACGATGCCATGATTCCGTCGCCAAGGTGTTTGATCTCTCGCCCTTCATAGCGCTCCAGCGACCGGCGGATGATCGCGTCATGAGCCCGCAACAATTCCACAGCCATGTCGTCACCGAGCTTGTGGGTCATTTCAGTGGAACCAATCATGTCGGTGAACATGATCGCGCGAAACGCCGAGTCATCAATGGCCTTCGTCTGCGCGGTAGGCGGATCCTGAATGCGGCCCAGAAACGCTTCAACGGCAGACAGGTCGACCTCGATCATTTCATTGGCTACGTGCCCGTGTGCCTCGGCGTGCACCCGGTCGGCGGTTGCCTTGTCCGGCGCATCCACCAGGCAGAAAGTCGTGCGCCGTTCGGCATCGAACCAATAGGTGAGAAACTTGACACCGTATTGGTCCTGTATCTTCAAATCCCGAAGGTGGTGCATCGCCACCCCCTCCGCTGTTTCTTCGACCATGTCGTGACGATCCGAGAAGATTGGCATGTGCTTCCCCTCCTCCTCTTCGTCCGAAGTATAACACGGGTTGCCCGCACACTTTGCGTTTCATGTACGGTGCGGTATCCCGTGCCGGGGGTTATCGGCGAGAAGCGCCTCGAATCGAAACCGGAATCCTCTGCCCCTCGTCCCGATTGATCTGGTAACCACGTTCTTCCAGCCTACCACTTTCGCATTCACGACAGTCGACAGATGTGGGTAGCCAAGGATCGACTTTTACAGACGGTACGCCTAGCCTCGCAATATGATTGATGCAATCGGAAGGCTCGAAGCGATCACAAACGCTTTTAAAAATGGCTCCAAATTCGCGCATCCAGTCCATGGATTTTTGCATTTCCGATGCTAGGCTTGAGCCAAGTTCAACGAGGGAGGATTTCATGAACATCATTTGGCTGGGCCACGGCAGTTTCCGCATCGAAACGGGAGAGCAGATTCTTCTGATCGATCCGTGGCTGACCGGAAACCCCTCGCTCCCCGAAGAACATCACGACGCAGCCGTCGCCGGGGCCACGCATATCCTGCTGACTCATGCGCATTTCGATCACGTCGTGGATGTCCTGCCTCTGGCAAGGAAGCTGGGCATACCTGTTGTCGGGCAATACGATCTAATGGGATTCTGGGGCGAGACCGAAGGCATCGATACCATCGGTTTCAACAAGGGAGGGACCGTGCAGCTTGGCTCGGTCAAAGTGGCGATGGTGCCCGCCTCTCATTCATCGACATTTTCTACTCCCGAGGGCCTGCGCACCGGCGGCAGCGAGGTGGGTTTCATGATCATGGCCGAAGGTCAGACGCTGTATCATTCAGGCGATACGGCGCTCATGGCGGATATGGAATGGATGGGCGACTACTACAAACCCGATATCGGCATCTTGTCCGCTGGCGGGCATTTCACCATGGACATGAAACAGGCCGCCTATGCGGCCAAACGGTATTTCAGCTTCAAGACCGTGATTCCGTGCCACTACAAAACATTCCCGATCCTCGAGCAATCCGCGCAGGATTTGGTTGACGGATTGCCCGGTGTGACCGTGATCGAACCCGAGGTCATGCGGGCGATAGAAACCTGACACCGTCACGACATGTCTGGCGCGCTCTCCCCTTCTCCGGAACTGATGGCGGTAGTGCGCCGCTGGCACCAGGCCGTTCAGAACCGTGACGGCGCCACGCTGGCGAACATGCTGTCTGCTTCGGAGCATTTGAGGTACCAGGGAACGGCAGACGACGAAGCCTGGTCGGGGCAACTATTCCGCAAAGGATTCGCCGAACATGTCGACGAGATTCCGCGCTATGACTGGGAGGAACACAGCCTTGAAGCCTTCGAGTGCGGGAATATCGGCTGGGCCCATTGCCATGCCACGTTGACATTCGCCAGTAACGGCAATTCATCTCTGCACCGTTTTACTTTCGTGCTGCACCTCGAGAATGGCGTTTGGAAGATGATCCAGCTTCATGTGTCGAACTCGAAATCCAATCTGGAAAAGATCGGCATCGAACATGAGGCGCTCAACGCACTCGTTGCGGCGGCGAGGAAAGGCTTCACGTTGGATCAAAGCGAAGGCGCGGCGTCGGTGATGTTTACCGACATTGCCGACTCGTCCCGGATCGCGCAGCAGATAGGAGATGACAACTGGGCAGACATGATCCATCGCCATTTGCAGTTGGCCCGGGACGTGATCGATAAGCACGACGGGCGGCTGGTGAAATCCCTGGGCGACGGAACGATGTCGATCTTTCGATCCGTTCACGATGCTGCGCGGGCGGCGGTGGCCTTGCAAAGGCAAAACACGGCTTTTCCGTCAGACACAGCGCTTGGCCTGCGGGTCGGCATCCATTCAGGAGACGTCATACAAAGAGACGAGGATTTTTTCGGGACGGTTGTGAACAAGGCCGCACGCGTGACCGACTTGAGCGGCCCGAATGAAATTTATGTCTCAGATGTGACGCGCCTGCTGGCGGGGACTGACGCGGAATTGCAATTTGGTGTTCCAAAATCGGTGCATCTCAAAGGGTTCGGAGGACAGCAGACGGTTTATCGCCTGAATTGGAGATGAAGAAAAACGAATGCACGGCTCAAATGGCGCGAAGATGCGCGCGTCAATCCACCCTTCGCTGCTCGAAAAATGATTTCAGCAAAGCTTCGCATTCTGCCGCGGATATTCCGTCATAAACTTCGGGCTTATGATGCGCCTGCGGATGAGAGAACACCCTTGCGCCGTGTGCCACGCCTCCCGATTTGGGATCTGCAGCGCCATAGTAGACGCGCCTGATCCGCGTTGCCGACAATGCCGCCGCGCACATTGCACAGGGTTCCAGTGTCACATACAGATCGTGACCGGGCAGCCGTTCAGAGCCCGCGTCTACACAGGCCGCCCGCAAGGCAAGAATCTCCGCATGTGCCGTTGGATCGCTCAACTCCCGCGTCCGGTTACCGGACTTGGCGACAACCCGGCCTTCAGGCGATACGATCACTGCGCCCACAGGCACTTCGCCGCGCTCGGCAGCGGCGCGCGCTTCCGAAAGTGCCTGACTCATATACGATCTGAATTCCATGCCTCTGACTGCCTCACAAACCCGGCTTTCGCAAGTCGTCGGGATGCGCTATGGCCGGTGGCATGAGCAAAACCCCTCCTCCCGGCGACCGGATCGCCAAAGTCCTTGCCCGCGCCGGTGTTGCCTCGCGCCGCGAGGCCGAACGCATGATCGAAGCAGGCCGCGTGACGGTCAATGGCAAGACCATCGACAGTCCAGCACTGAACGTGTCCGGCAAGGACAGGATCACGGTTGACGGTAATCCTGTCGCCGAGGCTGAACCGGCGCGTCTGTGGCTATATCACAAGCCCACCGGACTGGTGACCACGACCCGCGACGAAAAGGGGCGTGCGACTATTTTCGACAAACTGCCCGAAAACATGCCACGTGTCATGAGCGTGGGGCGGCTCGACCTGAACTCTGAAGGGTTGTTACTGTTGACCAACGATGGCGGCATCAAGCGCAAGCTGGAATTGCCCTCCACCGGCTGGTTGCGCAAGTACCGGGTGCGGATCAACGGACGCCCGAAGGATGAAGATTTCGCACCGCTGCGCCAAGGGCTTGTGATCGAAGGCGAAAGATTCCAACCCATGACGGTCACACTGGATCGCCAGCAGGGAGCAAATGCCTGGCTGACGGTTGGTTTGCGCGAAGGCAAGAACCGCGAAATCCGCCGCGCAATGGAGGATATCGGGCTTTCCGTGAACCGGCTGATCCGCGTGTCCTACGGGCCATTTCAACTCGGAAGCCTCAAGCCCGGCGAGGTGGAGGAGGTTCGACGCAGGGTCATGCGCGATCAGTTGGGGCTAGATCAAACCGACAAGACCGCCGACCCGGTGCAACGGCCCGCTCGCCCTCAAAGAAATCGGTCTGCCCCCGGCGGCAAACCCCGCCGGTGAGTTGACTGACGCAACCTTCCCCCTAGCGTCCCGGCTGAGCATCCACTAGATTCCCATTTGTCGGCGGTAATTTGGGGAACGCCATGTCTCAGACCGGATTGCAGAAAATAGCCTATGCAGCGCTGATTGTGCTGTTGTTTGGCGTGTGCACCGGCTGGCTTGGAGGGCTGTAAGGCGATGGCCCAGCGCTTTGGCGGAAAATACAGCCCGGATGCATCTGGCAGCGACGATCCCCCGCAACGCGGACAGTTCGACGGCGCGCGTGTGGATCCTGCCGGGGCGCGGGCCAATGTGATGTTCGTTCCGGCTATCCCGCTGGTTTTTCTGTCGCTGAACGACGGGGCAATCGGGCTGACCATGGGTCTAATTGCGGCTGGAATTCTGACGGCTGCCGCGTACCTTTTGCGCGAAGGGTTGCGGGCCGAAGCCGCGTATCACGACCGCCGTGCAGCCCGCCGCCCGGCCATTCCACGAAAAATATTTGCCAGTGTTCTGACCGGGCTTGGCGTGGGTCTCGCCGCTTTTCGCAACGATTATCTTGATGTCGGTACTGCCTCTCAAATCAGCGTGCTGGCCCCGTTGCTCTACGGGCTTGTCGGAACAGTGCTTCATTCTGTGTCCTTCGGCGTCGATCCCTTGACGGACAAGGGCATGGAGGGCGTCGATACCTTTCAACAGGACCGGGTTGCGCGAGTTGTTGGCGATGCGGAAAAACTGCTGCAGGATATGTCCGACGCCATCAAACGCGCAGGCGACCGAAAGATCGAAGCGCGTGTCGAACGTTTTCAGGACACCGCTCGAGAATTGTTCCGGACGGTCGAGGATGACCCCCGCGACCTCACGGGCGCACGCAAGTACCTGACTGTCTATTTGCGCGGCGCGCGCGATGCGACCGCCAAGTTTGCTGATGTCTACGCGAGAACACGGGACGCCAGCGCCCTGGCCGATTTTGCGGCGTTGCTGGACGATCTGGAACAGAATTTTGCCGCGCGCACCCGCAAGATGCTGCTGGATGACCACAGCGATTTGACAGTCGAAATTGAAGTTCTGCGCGACCGTTTGAAGCGCGAAGGTGTCCGGCCGGAGTGACCGGTTTGATTGATTGAGGAGGCGATTCATGTCCGATGCCACAAGAAACAAAGCTGTAGAAGCCGAAGCACTGGTGCAGGAAGTCACGGCTGTCGCCCTACCTGAACCCCAGACCGAAGCCGTTTCACTGGAAACTGCCGACGCGCCGGTTGGTGCCGAGATTCGCAAGCGGATGGGCGAAATCGACATGGCTGATACCAATTCGATCGTCTCGTTCGGATCGCGCGCCCAGGCAGAGTTGCAGGAAATCAGCCAATCGATGCTGGCAGATGTCCGCAACAAGGACGTAGGTCCGGCAGGCGACAGCCTGCGTGATATCGTGACCACAATTCGCGGCTTTTCGGTTAGCGAACTGGACGTGCGTCGCGAACGGTCATGGTGGGAAAAGCTTTTGGGCCGCGCCGCGCCTCTCGCCAAGTTCACCGCCCGGTACGAAGAGGTCCAGAGCCAGATCGACCGAATAACCGACGATCTTCTTGGACACGAACATACATTGCTCAAGGACATTAAATCGTTGGACCTGCTCTATGAAAAGACGCTTGGGTTCTATGACGAGTTGGCGCTCTATATTGCAGCAGGCGAAGAAAAGCTGACCGAACTTGACAGCCAAGACATTCCCGCAACTGCAGCCGGGGTCGAGACCGCAGCCGAAAGTGAACAGGTGATGAAGGCGCAGGAATTGCGCGACCTGCGAGCCGCACGTGACGATCTTGAACGCCGTGTGCACGACCTCAAGCTGACGCGGCAGGTGACGATGCAGTCGCTTCCCTCGATCAGGCTGGTCCAGGAAAACGACAAGTCGCTGGTGACCAAGATCAACTCGACGCTGGTCAACACTGTCCCGCTTTGGGAAACGCAACTGGCGCAAGCCGTCACCATACAGCGAAGCGCCGAGGCGGCGGCGGCAGTGAGCGAGGCCAATGATCTGACCAACGAACTTTTGACTGCCAACGCCGCCAACCTGCGCGAAAGCAACAAGATGATCCGGCAGGAAATGGAACGCGGTGTTTTTGATATCGAGGCAGTCAAACAGGCCAACGCCGATCTGGTCGGCACGATTCAGGAAAGCCTGCAGATTGCCGATGAAGGCAAGGCAAAGCGCGCCGCAGCCGAGGAAGAACTGAAAAAGATGGAGGCGGAGTTGCGAGATACACTGGCCGCCGCCAAGGCCCGGCAGGACGGCATGGGTGACGCCGCCGGAACCGCAGTTCCGGGCTGAACCACTTGATTGCGCAAAGGCTCAGATTTGGCAATTCGAGCGCAGCAATCTGCGCCCTGTTGGCATTGGTTGGCTGCGATGTCGATGGGCCGCCTTTACCAGTACCGCAGGAACGCCCGGCGACGTCGACCCCTCCTGCCAACGCCTATGTCCCACCCTCGGCACAAAGCCAGGACCTGGCCCGGTACTATGAAAAGGTGCAAGGCGATCTGCTGACGCGGGGGTTGCTGCGCACGGATGGCGGCGGCCCGGATACGCCTTATGATGCGCAAGATCTTGTCCGGAATTTCGAAACCATTGCGTTCTATAGCGAGTATTCCGGTCAGAGCGTCTCGAGCACTCCTCGCCGCACCAGCGGGCGTCTCAGCCGATGGGTCGATTCGGTCCGGATCAGTGTCGACTATGGCCCAAGCGTTCCGCCCGAGCGCAGACAGAAGGACAGTGCGCGGGTGAAATCCTATGCTGCGCGGCTTTCACGCGTCACGGGTCATCCGATCTCCACCACTGACCAGAACTCCAATTTCCATGTCTTCATCGCAGGTGACGATGACACGGCCTATGTTCAAGACCGGCTGCGGCAACTGATCCCGAATATTGGACAGGCTCAGCTTGATTTGTTTAACGATCTGCCCCGCGCGTTCTATTGCTTTGTCTTCGCGTCCGCCGGCGGCGAGTCAAGCCACACTTACACGCGTGCTGTCGCTTTGATACGGGCGGAGCATCCCGACCTCGTGCGGCTCAGTTGTATTCACGAAGAGATTGCGCAGGGCCTCGGACTGCCCAATGACAGCCCTGCCGCGCGGCCCTCAATTTTCAATGATGATGACGAGTTCGCCCTGCTGACCAGTCACGACGAAAAGTTACTGATGATGCTTTACGATCCTCGGCTGAAGCCGGGCATGACCGCCGCTGAGGCACGCCCAGTGACCGAGGATATTGCAAGAGAATTGATGGGGCAGCCGCTCTGACAGCTTTGACAGGAGAAAACCCATGGGAATTTTCGATTTTCTGACCGGTGAGTTCATCGATGTCATTCATTGGGTGGATGACACTCGCGACACAATGGTCTGGCGGTTCGAGCGTGAGGGGCATGAGATCAAGTACGGTGCCAAGTTGACCGTGCGCGAGGGGCAATCGGCGGTGTTTGTACATGAAGGGCAACTGGCGGATGTGTTCACGCCCGGCCTGTACATGTTGGAAACCAACAACATGCCGATCCTGACCACCTTGCAGCACTGGGATCACGGCTTCAAAAGCCCTTTCAAATCCGAGATCTATTTCGTCAACACGACGCGTTTCAATGATCTGAAATGGGGCACCAAGAACCCGATCATGCTGCGTGATCCGGAGTTTGGTCCCACCCGCATTCGCGCCTTTGGCACCTATACAATTCGGGTCAAGGACCCGGCGCGGTTCCTGGTGGAAATTGTCGGTACCGATGGCGAATTCACCATGGACGAGATCAGTTTTCAGATCCGCAACATCATCGTTCAGGAATTTTCCCGAGTGATCGCAAGCTCGGGAATTCCGGTTCTGGACATGGCGGCCAACACCGCCGATCTGGGCAAGCTGATCGCTGCCGAAGTGTCGCCGGTTCTGGATACCTATGGCCTGGAAATGCCTGAATTCTATATCGAAAACATCTCGCTGCCACCTGCTGTCGAGGCCGCTTTGGACAAGCGCACGTCGATGGGGCTGGCGGGTGATCTGGGCAAGTTCACCCAGTATTCGGCAGCCGAAGCGATGACCGCAGCGGCCAGCAATCCCGGTCAGGGCGGCGGCATGGGCGCCGGTCTTGGCATGGGAATGGGTATGGCGATGGCGCAGCAGATGGCGACCAGCCAGCCGCGCGGCCCATGGGGAGCGCCTGCCGCAGCTGCGCAAGCGGCTCCGCCGCCGCCACCTCCGGTCGAACATGTCTGGCATGTCGCGGTGAATGGAGAAACCTCGGGGCCGTTCTCGAAGGCCAGGCTGGGACGGATGGCGGCGGGCGGAGAGATCACGCGCGACACTTATGTCTGGACTGCAGGTCAGGACGGCTGGAAACGGGCGGAAGATGTGCAGGAACTGGCACAGCTTTTCACCGTCCTGCCGCCCCCGCCGCCGGGTGCGTGACGGAAGCAACATCCAGATGTGTAGCTGCGAAGTGTTCATTTTGTACTGATTTTGAGGGGGTAGTTGTGCGAATTGTACAACGCATATCGGGACCCTTGGCAGGCAGTTCGCTTGAGGTGGCCCGCATTTCCGTGATGTTGGTGGCGCTGCTTCACGCCGTCGTCGCCATCTGGCACCAGGCCGTCAGAAAGGATGGCACCACGACCCGGATGACAAAGGCAAAGGCCTGACCCATGACCGCTGCTCCACCGCCCCCGCCAACCGACACCTCTGGTCCTGCCGTGCAGGAGCATCGCTTTCCCTGCGCGCAATGCGGGGCGGATTATCGGTTCAATCCGAAACAAGGGGCGTTGGTGTGCGACCACTGCGGCCATTCCGAAGCCATCGGCGCCGGTCCCTGGGGCGGGGCCAGCCTGCGCGAACTGGATTTCGATGCGGCCCTGGCCGAACGCCTGCCCGATGCAGAGATGGAAGAGACGCGGGTGCTGGCCTGTCCCAACTGTGCCGCCCAGGTCGAGTTCGATCCGGATACCCACGCCGCCGAATGCCCGTTCTGCGCGACGCCGGTCGTGACGGGAACCGGTATTCACCGGCATATCAAGCCGCGCGGCGTGCTGCCGTTTGCGTTGGATGAGCGCACGGCGCACAAGGCCATGTCGGATTGGCTGGGCCGGTTGTGGTTCGCCCCCAGCGGCCTGAAGGAATACGCGCGAAAAGGCCGCCGGATGGAGGGGATATACGTTCCCTACTGGACGTTCGATGCCGACACGAAATCGGCTTATCGGGGTGAACGCGGAGACGTCTATTACGAAACCCGTACCGTCATGCGGGATGGAAAGCGGGTGCAGCAGCAGGTTCAGAAAGTACGCTGGTCATCCAGATCCGGGCGCGTTGCGCGGTTCTTTGACGACGTGCTGGTGCTGGCGTCCACATCCCTGCCCAAAAGCTATACCGACGCGCTGCAGCCGTGGGACCTGCCTGCGCTGGAACCCTATCAGCCCGAATACCTGGCCGGTTATCGGGCCGAAGCCTATACCGTCGGGCTGGCCGACGGGTACGCCGAGGCGCGGGCCCATATGGCGCGCGTGATCGAACGCGACGTCAGATTCGACATAGGCGGCGACCGACAGCGGATCCACGGCATCGAAACCGATGTGCGCGACGTCACCTTCAAACATATTCTGCTGCCGGTGTGGATGGCGGCCTATAAATATCGCGGCCAGACCTATCGCTTTGTCATCAACGGCAGAACAGGGCAGGTTCAGGGAGAACGCCCCTGGTCGGCGATCAAGATCACCATCGCGGTTCTTCTGGGCCTGCTTGTCGCCGCCGGGATCGGCTATCTGACGGCAACCGGCCAACAGTGAAACGGCGTGTTCCCATGTAAAGGGCATTGGCAGGGAATACCGCCAATGCCCGGGTTTCACCTTTGGCGTTGCCTCCAGCCGTCAGCTGCGCGAAATCTCGATCTTTTTCGCCGTTTCGGCTTTTTCGGCTGGCTTTTTCGGCACTGTCACATGCAGCACGCCGTCTCTCATCCTGGCGCTTGCCTTGGCGGCGTCGGCGTCATCAGGCAGCCGGAAGGACCGGCGGAAAGCGCCGTATTGACGTTCCGAGAAGTACCAGGTGTCACCCTTTTTCTCCTCGTGGGTTTTTTTCTCGCCCCGGACGGTGACGACGCCTTCTTCGACGGTCAGTTCGATATCCTCGTCCGACACGCCCGGAAGCTCCATCGATATGTCATAGGCATTGTCGTTGCCCGATGCCTCGGTCGCCGGGCTGAGCCAGTCGGCCAGTTTTGCACCGAAGTGCCGGAACGGGTCATAAAGCGAGGGCCAGAGGCCCGCGTGATCGGATTTTTCAACCATGTTCAGTCCTCCATTTTGCGTTTATCGGATTATCGCACAAAGCGCCGGGTTGCGCCTTGATGCGCCTCAAGATCCGGCAGGACTGTCCGCTTGCGCCGAAGCGAATCTGCGGCCATTCTGCGCCGCGACATGAAGGGGGTGCGGCGCATGACATTGGCGGTTCTGGATGAGTTGTTGGCCCAGCGGCATTCCTGCCGCGCCTTTCGCCCGGACCCGGTGCCGCGAACGGATATCGAGCAGATACTGAACAGTGCGCGCAAGGTTCCCAGCTGGTGCAATGCGCAGCCCTGGCAGGTCATCATAACCTCGGGCGACGAGACCGAAGCCTTTCGCACCGCCCTGCAGCAGGAGGCGCAAACCGCGCCCGTCACCCCTGACCTGCCGTTTCCCAGTTCTTATTCCGGTGTCTATCTGGACCGTCGCCGCGCCTGCGGCTGGGCGTTGTATGAAGCGGTCGGGGTGGAAAAGGGCGACCGCGCGGGATCGGCCCGGCAGATGATGGAGAATTTCGCCCTGTTCGGGGCGCCGCATTGTGCGATCGTGTCAAGCCCGGCGGAGCTTGGGGGCTATGGCGCGATGGATTGCGGCGGGTTCGTGACGGCCTTTGCCCTGGCCGCCCGGGCCCTGGGGGTTGCGACCATTCCGCAGGCGGCGGTCGCCTCGTACGGGCCGTTCCTGCACCGGTATTTCGGCATCGGCGACGACCGGCTGGTTCTGTGCGCGATTTCCTTTGGCTATCCGGACCCCGATCACCCCGCCAACGCGTTCAGAACGCCTCGGGCGGGGGTGGAGGACTTTGTCGATTGGCGCGGATGAGCGGCCCCTTGATCCTGTGCTGCGGCGAGGCGGTGCTGGACCTTGTTCCGGCGCGGCTTGAAGGCGGGGACGACGGGTTTCGCCCGGTTCCCGGCGGGGCGGCGGTCAATACGGCGGTGGCACTGGCGCGACTTGGGGTTTCATCCGGGTTTTTCGGAGCACTTTCGACCGACCCGATGGGCGAGCGGCTTGGGGCGCATCTGCGGCGCGAGGGGGTCGATGCAGGGTTTGCGGTCAGGCTTGATGCGCCATCCACCGTTGCCTTGGCGCACCCTTTGCCGGATGGAACGCGGTTCGATCTGTTCGATGACGGCAGCGCCGGGCGTGGGCTGAGGCAGGTGCCTGATCTGCCCGATGATGTCGGGGCCATGGTCTTTGGGGGCGTGAGCCTGATCCACGCGCCGTCTGCCGAGGTTTTCGCCGGGCTGGCGCAGACGGCCCGGGGGCCGCTGATCTGGCTGGACCTGAACATCCGGCCCGGCCTTGTGACCGACGACAAGGCCTATCGCGCGCGGTTGGCGCGGCTGATCGGGGCCGCGCATGTGGTCAAGGTGTCGGACGAGGATCTGGACTGGTTCGGCCCCCTGCCCCCGCTGCGCGCGGATCAACTGATGATACGGACCCATGGCGCGCGGGGGGCGACCGTGCGGCTGGGTCCGCACGAGCTCAGCGAGGCCGCGCCCGAGGTCAAGGTGAGCGACACGGTGGGTGCCGGCGACATATTCACGGCGGGGTTTCTGGCGTATGTGTACCGGCGGCGGCAATTGCGCACGCCGCTCGGTCTGAGCGGTGACGCGTTGCGCGGGGCGCTGCGCGCCGGTATCCGGGCCGCCAGCCTGAGCGTCGCGCGCCCGGGCGCGGAAGCACCCGAATTGGAGGAGATGGAATGCGTGCTTTGATCCAACGTGTGACGCGGGCGGCGGTGTCGGTCGATGGCGCGGTGATCGGCAAGACCGGACCGGGCCTGATGATACTGGTTTGCGCCATGCAGGGCGACGGCGAGGCGCAGGCGGACCAGCTGGCGGCGAAGATTTCCAAGCTGCGCGTATTCAAGGACGAGGCGGGCAAGATGAACCGCTCGGTTCTGGATATCGGCGGCTCGGCCCTTGTGGTCAGCCAGTTCACGCTGGCGGCCGATACATCGCGCGGGAACCGGCCCGGATTCTCTGCGGCGGCCGCGCCCGACGAGGGAGAGCGGTTGTATGAGTATTTTGCCGCAAAAATCGCCTCGCACGGCGTTCCTGTCGAGACCGGGCAGTTTGGGGCGGATATGGCGGTGGAACTGGTCAATGACGGCCCGGTGACGATCTGGATGGACATATGAACAAGGCACGGGAAACGGCGCGATCGATCTGGCAGGCCGGTGTGGATGCGGTCGGAGGCTACAAGGCGACCGAAACCGCCCTTGCGGACATGGCACGGCCCGACCGGATTCTGGCGGTCGGCAAGGCGGCGGGCGCGATGGCGCGGGCCGCTTTGGACCGGTTCGGAGACCTGCCCTGTCTGGTCGTTACCAAGGATGGCCATGGCGACGGGTTGCCAAGGCATGTGCACCTGATCGAGGCCTCGCATCCGGTGCCCGATGTCCGCAGCCTGGCAGGTGGCCGGGCATTGCGCGAGGCGGTGGAGCAGATGGCGCCGACAGAGCGGCTGCTGCTGCTGGTCTCGGGCGGCGCCTCGTCCCTGGCCGAGGATCTGGTGCCCGGGAAGACGTTGGATGACCTCTCGGCATTGAACAGGCGTCTGCTGGCGACCGGGTTGGATATCGGGGCGATGAATGCCGAGCGCCGCACGATGTCCCGCGTCAAGGGCGGCGGGCTTTTGTCTGGGTTCAAGGGCGCGCGGGTCGACGTTCTGGCGATTTCGGATGTTCCGGGGGATGATCTGATGGTGATCGGTTCGGGCATCGGCGCCCTGCCCGAATCCTGCGGATACGAGGCCAGCACCCGCGTCATCGCATCGAACGCGCATGCGCGGCAGGCGGCTGCGCAAGCCGCCGAAAGGTTGGGCCTTGCGGTGGCGGCGAATGAAGAGGCCCTGCATGATGAACTTGGGCGTCTGGCATCCAGCCTTGGTCCGCGCATCCGAGACATGGCCCGTGGCGTGATGATTTTTGGCGGCGAACCGACAGTGATGCTGCCCAAGCAGCCGGGGCGTGGCGGGCGGAATCAGGCGCTGGCCCTGGCGCTGGCCCGCGAGATCGCGGGGTGTGTCGGGATCACCGTGGTTGTTGGCGGCACGGACGGCACGGACGGCCCGACCGACGCCGCCGGAGCCATCGTCGACGGCAACATCTGGGGTGATGGCGCGGCAGAGGCATTGGAGCGGGCCGACAGCGGAACCTATCTGGAACAATGCGGGGCGCTGCTGAAGACCGGGCCGACCGGCACCAACGTCATGGACCTGCTGGTCGCAATCAGGGCATAGATTGGCGCGAATCCCCTTTCAGGCCGGCGACGTGCCTCTCAGAGTTCGGGGATGACCACCGGCAACGCGTTTCAGCGTGAAATCGAGAAAACTCCTGCATCGGGCATCGCGCGACCTGAGTGGCGACGGCTGTCTGCAAGACGATTCCGACAGGTGAATCATGGACACTCCGAACTGGCCGGGAACTGCATTCATGAATATAGTGGCTGCGTCAGCGGCATCACGAGGAACCTACGGGCAAATCATCCCTTCCCTGTTTCGCCTCACCGGAAATTGATGGCACATTTTCCGAAACGTGGGATTGCGCATTCACCCCTTCTATGCCGGACCAAGGAAAAAACGCTGGAATTCAGGCAGTTTTCATCTTGGCATCACGAAGAAAGCCTATGAAGCCGCACAGAGGTTCCATGAAAGAGGAAGACAACACGGAGATAACGCCACAATAAATGACATCTAACAGCAGGCAGGACGAAAGATTAGTGCTTGCCGGAGGATCGATATTCCGCCTACATTGACTCGTCCGTCAATAAAAAACGCCAGCGAATGGCACAGAATGCTCAATTGGGAGATACTTATGAACGAACAACTCACTCACATGACCGGTCAGGTGACCGCGGGCAAGCTGACCCGCCGCGAATTCATGGGGAAAGCGGCGGCGCTTGGCGTCTCGGCGGCCATGGCCAGCACAATGTTTGCGAATGCGGCCAAGGCAGCGGGACCGAACAAGGGCGGCGATCTGAAAATCGGCTCCATTGGTGGCGAATCGACGAACTCCCTCGACCCTGCATCCTATGCGAGCCAGGTGCCCGCTCTTAACGGCCGCCAGTTCGGCGACACCCTTGTGGTGGTTTCACCGGACGGTTCGATTGAATCGCGTCTGGCCGAAAGTGTTGAGGCCAGCGCAGATGCCAAGGTCTGGAATTTCAAGATCCGTCAGGGAGTCGAATTTCACAACGGCAAGACCCTGACCAGCGAAGACGTGCTGAAGACCATGCAGCGCCATTCGGACGAAAATTCGAAGTCGGGCGCCTTGGGCATCATGAAGGAAATCGAGTCGATGAAGGCCGATGGAGACACGTTCTCTGTCACCCTGAACAACCCGAACGCCGACTTGCCGTATCTCATGGCCGACTATCACCTGATCATTCAGCCGGATGGCGGCATGGACAACCCGGGCGCAGGCATCGGAACCGGCCCGTACAAGCTTGAAGTAGACGAGCCGGGTGTGCGTCACGCCTTCACAAAGTTCGAGAACTACTGGGCTGATAACGGCCATTTTGACAGCGTCGAGATTATCGCCATCAATGACTCCACCGCACGCACGGCAGCGCTGCAATCCGGACAGGTCCACCTGATCAACCGGGTTGAACCCAAGGTTGCAGGACTTCTGAGCCGCGCACCGGGCCTGACGGTGCAACCTACGACAGGGCGCGGGCACTATGTCTTTATCATGCACGGTGACACGGCACCATTCGACAACAACGAACTTCGTTTGGCTCTGAAATACGCCATCAACCGCGAAGAGCTGGTCGAGAAGATCCTTCAGGGCTATGGCAGCGTCGGCAATGATATCCCGATCAACGCGGCTTATCCGCTATTTGACGATACGATCCCGCAGCGTGCGTTCGACCTCGACAAGGCAGCCGAACACTACAAGGCATCCGGCCATGATGGATCACCGATCATTCTGCGCACCTCCGAAGTCGCCTTCCCGGGCGCAGTGGATGCCGCAGCACTGTTCCAGCAATCCGCTGCGCAGGCCGGTATCCCACTGGAAATTAAGCGCGAACCGGGCGATGGCTACTGGTCCGAGGTCTGGAACGTGCAGCCCTTCTGCGCTTCTTACTGGACCGGGCGCCCGGTACAGGACCAGATGTATTCCACCGCGTACCTTTCGACAGCCGATTGGAACGACACGCGCTGGAAGCGGCCGGAATTCGACGACATGCTGAACCAGGCGAAGGGCGAGCTCGACACCGCCAAACGCAAGGAGCTCTATTCCCAAATGGGTCGTCTGTTGAACGAAGAGGGTGGCCTGATCTGTCCGATGTTCAACCAGTTCATTGACGGTGTCAGCGACAAGCTGGCCGGTTGGGAAGCTGACCCATATGATGAACTGATGGGCGGTCAGGCGACTCGCAAGATGTGGTTCGCCTGACTCGGGTTCCTCAGAATGCACCCGATCATCAAACTGGTTTCCCAGCGCCTTGCGCTGGGACTCCTTTTGCTCATTGGCGCTTCGGCCCTGATCTTTGGCCTGACCGAAGCCCTGCCCGGAGACGCCGCGCAAGCCGTCCTGGGCCAGTCCGCAACCCCGGAATCCCTCGCCAACCTGCGCGAGGAAATGGGCCTCGACCGTCCTGCCCTGACCCGGTACTTCGATTGGTTGGGCGGCATCGTGCAAGGCGACCTTGGCCAGTCGCTGACCAACAAGCTGGACATCGCCGAAAGCATCGGCAAGCGGCTTGGGAATACACTGTTTCTGGCCTGCGTAGCGGCGATCGTATCGGTTCCGCTGGCGATCTTTCTGGGCCTGCTGGCCGTCCGGTATCGCAACCGCTGGCCTGACAAACTGATTTCTGCCGTCACCCTGACGACGGTTTCGATCCCCGAATTCCTCATCGGCTATGTGCTGGTCTATTTCATCTCGGTGAAACTGGGATGGTTCTCGTCGCTGGCGATGGTCAACGACTCCATGTCTTTCGGTGAAAGGCTTTACGCCATTGCGCTGCCCGCCTTGGTTCTGACGCTGGTGGTATTGGCGCAGATGATGCGGATGACGCGGGCGGCGATCCTGAACCTGATGCAGTCGGCCTATATCGAAACGGCCGAGCTGAAAGGGTTGTCCACTTTTCAGGTCATCGCAAGGCATGCGTTTCCGAACGCCATTTCGCCCATCGTGAACGTCGTCATGCTGAACCTGGCCTATCTGGTGGTCGGTGTTGTCGTCGTCGAGGTGGTGTTCGTCTATCCCGGCATGGGGCAATACCTTGTGGATGCGGTGACCAAGCGCGACGTGCCGGTTGTTCTGGCCTGCGGCGTGGTGTTCGCTGCCGTCTATATCGGCCTGAACATGGTGGCAGACATCGTGTCGATCCTTGCCAACCCAAGATTGAGGCACCCGAAATGATCAAGAATATTCCTCTTTCGGCGCTGATCGGCCTGTTCTTCACCGGCCTCTATTTCTTTGTGGCGTTCACCGCGCCGCTGATCGCCCCTTATGGAATGGCCGAGGTTGTGGGCGACGTGTGGGAACCCGCCAGCGCCGAGCACCTGCTGGGCACCGACAATATCGGCCGCGACCTGCTGACCCGCATGATCTATGGCGGGCGCACGACGATTTTCATCGCCGCGGCGGCGACGATCCTGAGTTTCGCGACCGGAACCTCTCTGGGGTTGCTGGCAGCGGTTCTGGGGGGATGGGCCGATCAGGTTCTCAGCCGGGCAGTCGATCTGGTGATGTCGATCCCGACACTGATTCTGGCGCTGGTGGTGCTGGCAATCGTACCCGTGACCGTCCCGATCCTGATTTTGGTAATGGGCCTTCTGGATGCGACGCGCCCCTATCGCCTGTCGCGATCCGTTGCCGTGGACATCAACGTGATGGACTATGTCGAAGCCGCAAAGCTGCGTGGTGAGGGCCGGGTCTGGATCATCTTCCGGGAAATCCTGCCGAATGCCCTGTCGCCGCTGGTGGCTGAATTCGGCCTGCGGTTCATCTTCATGGTGCTGTTCATTTCGACCCTGTCCTTCCTGGGACTGGGCGTGCAGCCGCCGCTGGCCGACTGGGGCGGCATCGTGAAGGAAAACAAGGACGGCATCGTCTATGGCATCGGAGCGGCCCTGTGGCCCGCAGTCGCCATCGCGACGCTGGCCATTTCGGTCAACCTTGTGGCCGACTGGGTGCTGAACCGCACCACATCGCTGAAAGGAGGCCGGGGATGAGCGAACCACTTCTCAAGGTCCGTGGCCTGAAAATCGGCGCGACTGTCTATCCGCCAGGCGAAAAGCCCCATGACATCGAAATCGTGCACGGGGTCGATTTCGACCTGGAACGCGGCAAGGTGCTGGGGCTGATCGGGGAATCCGGGGCCGGCAAGTCCACCATCGGCCTTGCCTCGATGGCCTATGGCCGGGGCGGGGTCAAAATCACCGGCGGCGAAGTCTGGGTAAACGGGCGCGATATCATGAAGTCGTCCCTGGGTGACATCCGCAACCTGCGCGGCGGCGAGGTGACCTATGTCTCGCAATCCGCGGCGGCATCGTTCAACCCGGCCAAGAAGATCATGGATCAGGTTGTCGAAGCGGCGGTTGAGCACAAGAAATTCTCGCGCAAGCAGGCTGAAGCACGCGCGCGGGAACTGTTTGCCAAGCTGGGCCTGCCCGATCCCGACAATATCGGTGATCGTTACCCGCACCAGGTCTCGGGCGGCCAGCTGCAGCGCTGCATGACCGCGCTGGCGCTGTGTCCGGAACCCGATCTGGTGGTCTTCGACGAACCCACCACGGCGCTGGATGTGACCACCCAGATCGACGTTCTGATGGCGATCAAGGAAGCCATCGCAGATACCGGCGTGGCGGCGCTTTACATCACCCACGACCTTGCCGTCGTGGCGCAGGTGAGCGACGAGATCATGGTGCTGAGGATGGGCAATACGGTCGAATATGGCTCGACCGACCAGATCATCAACAACCCGCAGGAGGAGTATACCCAGGCGCTGGTCTCGGTCCGCTCCATCGAGCACGAGGAAAAACAGCCCACGCCCGAAGCGGTGCTGACCGTCGACGGGATCACCGCGCGGTACAAGGGGCTGAATTTCGACGTGCTGCACAACGTCAATGTCGAGCTTCATCCCGGGCAGACGCTGGCGATCGTGGGCGAATCCGGCTCGGGCAAATCCACGCTGGCGCGGGTGATCACCGGGCTGTTGCCGCCGCGCGATGGCTCGATCACTTTTGCCGGACGCAAGCTGTCGCGTGATCTGGCCGGGCGATCCCGCGAGGATCTGCGTGAGTTGCAGATGATCTATCAGATGGCCGATGTCGCGATGAACCCCCGCCAGACTGTGGGTACGATCATCGGACGGCCGCTGGAGTTCTATTTCGGTATGCGCGGATCGGAAAAGCGCAAGCGGGTCATCGAATTGCTGGACGAGATCGAACTGGGCGAAAAATTCATCGACCGCTATCCGGCGGAGCTGTCGGGCGGCCAGAAACAGCGGGTCTGCATCGCCCGCTCGCTGGCGGCCAAGCCCAAGATGATCATCTGTGACGAGGTCACCTCGGCGCTTGATCCGCTGGTGGCGGACGGCATTCTGAAACTGCTGCTGGATCTGCAGAAGATCGAGGATGTGGCCTATCTGTTCATCACCCACGATCTGGCGACGGTGCGCGCCATCAGTGACAGTATCGCGGTGATGTATCAGGGGCGCGTTGTCCGCTATGGCTCGAAATCGCAGGTGCTGAACCCGCCCTTTGACGACTATACCGATCTGCTGCTCAGCTCGGTGCCCGAGATGCATCTGGGCTGGTTGGAAGAAGTGGTTGCGCATCGCAAGATGGAGAGCGCGGGGAACTGATCCCGTTTCGAAAAACGTTAATCCCGGCTTTTGCCTGACGGCAGAGGTCGGGATTTTACCATTCGGGGCG
Source organism: Ruegeria sp. BHSB058 (assembly GCF_059613285.1). Lineage (NCBI taxonomy): Bacteria > Pseudomonadati > Pseudomonadota > Alphaproteobacteria > Rhodobacterales > Roseobacteraceae > Ruegeria > Ruegeria sp. BHSB058. The sequence continues at coordinate 65,017 of NZ_JBXWSF010000013.1, forward strand.
TGAACTGGCAGGCCTGTGCGCCGCTCTTCGCTAGTCTCGGCCAAAACTGACCCTCGCAACGGAGCACGCGATGGACCGCAAATTGCTGTTGATCATTCTGGACGGCGTACCGTACCGGAATTTCCGCCGTCTGTTCGGCAATCTCGAAGGCTGGGTGGACAGCGGCGAGGCGCGGGTGTGGAAGCTGCGCGCGGTGCTGCCCTCGACTTCGGCAAGCTGCTATGCCTCGATCCATACCGGCGTCACCCCGCAGGAACACGGCTGTACCGGCAACGGCAACGTGTTTCGTCTGAACCACAAGGACATCTTTAGCCAGGTGCGCCAGGCAGGCGGTGTCACCGGCGCGGTCACGCACAGCTTTTGGTCGCAATTCTTCAACCGTCATCCGTTCGATTATGTCCGCGACATCGAATATGACGAACCCGAGAGCACGACCATCAATCATGGCCGGTTCCATTCGATGACCGGGTATGGCCATGCCAACCAGATGACGCCGTCGGATGTCGACCTGTTCGCGACACTGACCAATCTGTGTCTGCGCTTCGGTCTGGATTACGGTATTTTGCACACCTGCACGCTCGACAGTATGGGGCACCGCTTTTTCCACGAATGCGAGGAAATGGATCATGCCTGTTTTGTCATGGACGAGATGCTGGCCCCGTTCATCCCGCGGTGGCGCCAGTTGGGGTATGACGTGATCGTCACCGCAGATCACGGCCAGGACGAGCGTGGCCATCATGGCGGGCGCAGCGAGTTGCAACAGGAAACGGCGCTCTATTACTTCGGGGATGCCGACGGGCCGGAACCGGTTGCGGTGATCGACCAGTTGCAACTGGCACCGACTGTTCTGGACCGGCTGGGGGCGCCCATTGCCGATACCATGAAGGCAAAGCCGTTCTTATCGTGACCCGCTTTCAACTGGCGCTGGAAAGGCGATTGCAACGCCTTTCCCGTAAGCGTCCGATGAACCCGACCTAGCAACTGTATTTCTCAGGCGGTCTGAGCCGACCAGTTTTGCCGAGATTTTAGGAGTGCGTTCGCGATTGTAACGAGCTTTCTAGCGACTGCTGTGATGATGACTTGGGGTCGTGGACCTGTCCCGTTTTTGTGCCGCCCCAGGTGCTCGTTTAGGCCACTTTCCGTTCGAAAGCGACCGGGCTTTTCCAGCCGAGGGCTGAGTGCCGCCTTCGCGGATTGTAGAAACCGTTGATGTATTGGAAGATGGCCAGTTCCGCATCTCTGCGCGTCTGCCACGACCTGCGCCAGATCAGCTCCGCCTTGATCGTCTTGCAGAACGCTTCAACGGCGGAGTTGTCATAGCAGTTGCCCTTGCCGCTCATCGACACCTGGAATCCGTGCTGGCGCAGGAGTTTCTGATAGTCGTGCGAACAGTATTGGCTGCCACGGTCGGTGTGGTGAATGCAACCTGTTGGTGGCTGACGCAGCGCCACAGCCATCTTCAACGCTCGGATCGCCCCCCTCTCATCGCCGCAAGCGGCGACTGCCGGGCAGGCCAACACCCAAATCTGAAGCAACCTGCCTGCGCGTCAGCCCGCTCGTCAGCGCGATCCGCACCGCATCAGCGCGGAATTCGTCCGTCCGTTTCAGTCCCATAGTCAGTCTCCTTTGTTGCAATAAATGCTATCAAAGGAGCGGCATCAAACCGCGACACGTCCAAATTGCGCCACTGTCGATCATATCTGTTATGCTCATCTACTATCTTCTTCAGTTTTGTTTTGGTTAAAGTAGTCGCAGCGCTCTAAAAAATGGTCGCGCCGAAAGGGTGGCTCTTGTGGCAGCTCTGACAAAAAGCGCCAGTCCTGATCGCTGCACATGTATCGCCCTATTCCTAAGGTCCTCAGGTAGTGATCAAGTGGAACCCCATGATATTGTGAAATGCTATCCAAGCTGTCGTCACCACGCCATTTCCTGCTGGTTTCGGAATCGGAAAAAAACCGAAGCGAACAGTTTCCACCCAGAATACCATGGCCATCGTACAAAACTGCACAACCCACCTTTCGGCCAAGAACAGAGAAGCTAAGTAGCTTGGGATCTACTTCGTACCCCCATTGACGAACCGCAATGATCTTTTGATTGTCTTCGCCAATCGGGTGCAACAGCATGGTACCGTCAGATCGGACTCCAACTACAGTTCCGGTTACCTGAGGAAGCTGTTTTCCACGCGCTTCCAGCTCGGGTGTTACTGAAATCGCTGCAGACGGCATGCTCAGCAGGGCAACGACTGCTAACACTTGGATGCGCGCAAAGAGATTACTATTGTACATTTTTTTATCGTTATCGAAAACTTCTTTAAGTTGCAATTTATGCCACCATAACCACCTTTCCGCGCAAGTAACAATTTTCCTGACTTGAGGTCAACTTTTACTGCATCTCCCGCCATCCAACACCATCCGCACAGCACGCTCGCGTACTTCCGGTGAATACTTGTTCGTTGTCTTTGTCGTGATGCTCCATCCAATTCATGAGTTGGAGCCTCCGGCAAACCCGGTGCAGTTCAAGCCATCAAACCCGCATTTGGCTCTTCCATGTTAAGAGTGGAGCTGTTGCGCATCCACCACAGGGTGTTTCCGCTCCGTTTGCTTCCACAGTGCTTCCAGTAGTGGTGGCAAAACGTAAGAAGCGCCCCTTTGGGGCGTTAGAGCGTTGTATTTATGCGGTAAAAGTGGTTGCGGGAGCAGGATTTGAACCTGCGACCTTCAGGTTATGAGCCTGACGAGCTACCTGGCTGCTCCATCCCGCGCCGGTTTGTTGGCCTTTTGGTTTTTGCCTTGAGG
>NZ_JBXWSF010000014.1:0-67155 GCF_059613285.1 Ruegeria sp. BHSB058
GTTTGATGTACCTTTGGCTGGTGGTGTCGTTCATCGTGGACGGCATGGACGGACCACTTGCCCGCCACTATCACGTCAAGAAGTACGCCCCGGAATTCGACGGTGTATTGCTGGATCTTATCATCGACTACCTCACCTACGTGTTCATTCCCGCCTTTGCGCTTTTCCAGTCCGGCCTTATGGACGGGTGGACCGGCTGGTTTGCCATCATAGTGATCACATTTGCCAGCGCGATGTACTTCGCGGACACAAGGATGAAGACAAAGGATAATTCCTTCTCCGGTTTCCCAGGCTGCTGGAACATGGTGGTGATCGTGATCTTTGCACTGGAACCGAATTTTTATGTCAGTCTGGCCTTGGTAACCCTACTGTCTATCGCGATGTTTCTACCGCTAAAATTCATTCACCCGGTGCGAACTGCCCGGTGGCGCAACGTGTCATTGCCGATGGCCTTTGCCTGGACCTTCTTCGCCGGTTGGGCTGCCTGGGTGGATTTCGACCCGCAAAGCTGGGCACATTGGGGGCTTGTTCTAACCAGCCTATACTTGCTAGGCGCAGGAATCGCCCAGCAAATCATCCCTCAGAGAAATGCTGTGGAGCTTCACGACTAAGGTGCGCAAAGATATTCCTTGGCAAGGCGTCAAGTGGTTTCAGAGGACGTCTTCGACTTCGTATTCCTGACCATTGTGAGTAAAAACCTCGCCCGCCTGAAGACCGGCCATCGCCAGATATATCGGGCTCTGCGTTGAGATGCCCATATAGGTTTCGCCTTCGACATCGAAACGGGTCGTCGAAACCGACACCACGAAATTGCGGTTGTCGAATTTCACGACCGCACCCGGCGCGACGGTATCCGTCAATCCGAAATCGGTGTTTTCCAGTGCGTCAATCTTTGCGTGATGCGCATGAACCGGGGCGTCAAAGGCTGCAGCCAAATCGGCGTTTCCGCGCGAGGCCGCGATATCATCCTTGTCGTGCCCTTCCCGGTCATCCAGTTGAGACTCCTTCATGAACGCATCGTGATGTGCTTTGGCTGTGGCGAGTTCTTCTGCTTCCAGCGACATGAGGCGATCGATAATTGCCTTCTTTTTGGTGGCGCGATCTTGGGCGACTGTCATTGAATGGGTCCTTGAGTTCCGGTCGTCAAATAAAAGTGTGCTGCAAACCGGCGGAATGCAACAGCTTTTGCATAATTCAGATCAGCAAACCGGCGGCACTCTCATGACGCAGCAGCGCAACCTTGGTTTCGACGCCGCCAGCCCCCGAAAACCCTCCTAGCCCAGTTGCCGACAAAACACGGTGACAAGGTATGATAACCGGAATTGGATTGCCGCCGCAGGCCTGCCCCACAGCTTGCGCCGGATGACCCAGTTCCTCGGCGATATCGCCATAGGTTCTGGTCTCACCGAATGGGATCGAAAACATTGCATCGCAGACGCGCTTCTGGAACTCTGATCCATTCACCCGAAGCGGCAGGTCGAAACGGGTCAGCTTTCCGTCGTCATAGGCACGGAGTTGAGCCGCGGCCTCCATCAATAGAGAGGAATCCGGAGCCTCCTCTTCATTCGCCCACCGAAGGCGCACGATGACGCCATTCTGCTCCTCGACCGAGAGACGGCCAAATTTGGTATCGACGCAGATCTTTGGCATGCGGCGAAGCTTACAGAAGGCGCGACTGTCTGCAACCGATATGCGTGTTGCTCTGGGATTCCGTTGTTAAATCTGGCGAATTCATCGCCCGATTGCCTCATCGTCGCTTTCCGAGCATGATGAGTGGCTAAACGGGGCGGGGCAAAAGTCATGGTGGACACGGCCAAAATTCACTCGGTGTGCAACTGGCTGATCTCTGGAGCACAACCACCAAAAAGCTTCGAGACCGTAGTCAAGGAATGCGCGCACCGCTTAAACGAGGCCGGTATCGGGCTTGATGCGCTCATCATCAACGGACTGTTCATTCATCCGCGCATCCGAGGCATGCAGACCCGATGGACCAGCAAGGGGGGAGTTCGGCGAGTAACTTTTCTGCACGAGTACTTTGACACGGTTGATTTCAAAAAGACCCCGATTGATGGCAGCATCACCACACAACGCTCCATACGATTACGCTTGGCAGACTCCACGAATGCGTCGGCTAAATTCGAGGATTACATACGAAACTACCAAAATGCGGGATACACTGACGTTCTGGTGCTTCCTCTTATCAACTTCGATGGAACCGTAAGCGGCTGCGTCGAGTTTGCGACCCAATCTCATGGCGGGTTCAAGGATGAACAACTTATGGCACTGCGGCGGGTTCAGTCATGCCTGGCGCGAACGAAAGAAATTTTCACTGAACGTCTGGACAAACAGATCACCCTTGCAACTTATTTGGGGGAGGCCACCAGCCAGAAAGTTCTGAGCGGCAAGATCGTTCGCGGCGAGGGTGAGACTATCTCTGCCGTGGTTCTGTTTGCAGACATCAAGGGATATACCCAGCTTTCAAATAGTATGGGGTCAGAGGACGTTCTTCAGCTCCTGAACCATTTCTTTGCGGTCATCGACGATTCGGTCACCCGCAACAACGGCGAAATCCTCAAATTCCTGGGCGACGGGGCTCTCGTGATTTTCCCCACGCCGGACGACCTGACCGCTCAAGAGGCGGCGGCGGACGGTGCATTGCAGGCCATTGCTCATGCGCGAAAAACGATGGCCCATGGACTTGCAACCCCCGCCCCTGAGTTTCGAGCGGCCCTGCATGTCGGGGACATTTTCTATGGCAATATCGGCAGCAAAACCCGGTTGGATTTCACCGCCATCGGCCCGACAATCAATCTTTGCTCGCGCATGCTGCACGAGGCCTCGCGACAGGATGCAAGAACGATATGTTCGAAACAGTTCATGGACATATCGGCCGTCGAAGCCGGCAACCCCGTATCTTGCGAGGTCGCCGGCTTTGACACAACAATCGAGTTTTTCATTCTCGAATGAACAAGACCCCCTCGCCACCCAGGCGAAGGGATCCCTTCAGGTTTGGCTCATCCCAATGCGTCATCACAACGACCACAAACACCCGCATAGGTGTGGCGGCCAACGTCTGGCAGGATTTTCCAGCAACGCTGGCATTTCTCGCCTTCGGCTTTTTCGAAAACGACACCGACACCCGAAACTTCGGGCAAACGGAACGCTTCGGCAGGCGCCGGGTCGCCGGTCACAGAAAGGCCCGAAGTGATGCACAGATCGTCCATATCGAATTCAGCCATCAAACCGCGTACATCCGCATCTTCGATGTGCACCACAGGCGCAGCTTCGAGGCTGGAGCCGATTACCTTGTCCCGGCGCTGAATCTCAAGGGCTGCAGTGACCACGCGGCGAACGCGGCGAATGGTGGCAAAGTTCGCCTCGATTTCTTGGTCTCTCCAGTTGGCCGGAGTTTCCGGAATATCGACCAGATGAACCGAGCTGTTCTCGCCCGGGAACCGTTCCAGCCAGACCTCCTCCATAGTGAACACAAGAATTGGCGCGAGCCACGTCGTCAAACGATGGAACAGGATGTCCAAGACCGTACGCGCGGCGCGGCGCCGCGGACTGTCGCCATCACAATACAAAGCGTCCTTCCGGATGTCGAAATAGAAGGCTGACAGATCAACGGTGGCAAAGTTGAAAACGGCACTGAACACACCCTGGAAATCGAACTCGGAATAACCCTTGCGCACCTGAGCATCCAGATCGGCCAAGCGGCTGAGAACCCAACGCTCAAGTCGTGGCATTTCTGAAGGGTTTGCCACGCGATCGGCTTCGGTGAAATCCGCCAGCGATCCAAGGATGAAACGCATCGTGTTGCGCAAACGACGATAACTGTCGGCCACCCCTTTCAGGATTTCAGGTCCAATCCGCTGGTCTGCGGTGTAATCGGTCTGAGCCACCCAAAGGCGCAGGATATCCGCGCCATACTGTTTTACGACCTCATCGGGCACGATGGTGTTACCGAGTGATTTGGACATCTTGTTGCCCTTCTCGTCCAGCGTAAACCCATGCGTCACCACGTTGCGGTAAGGTGCGCGCCCTATGGTACCGCAGGCCTGCAACATCGATGAATGGAACCAACCGCGGTGCTGGTCGGTGCCTTCCATGTAGACGTCGGCGATGCCGTCCTCGGTCCCATCTTCGCGGTCGCGCAGAACAAAGGCGTGGGTCGAGCCCGAGTCGAACCAAACGTCAAGCACGTCAAAGACCTGATCGTAATCGTCAGGGTTGGCGATGCCGTTGAGGATCTTTTCCTTGAACCCATCCGTGTACCAGATATCCGCGCCATCCTTTTCAAACGCCGCCTTGATGCGAGCGTTGAGGTCTTCGTTGCGCAGCAGGTAATCCGCGTCAGTCGGCAAGGCGCCCTTCTTAGTGAAGCAAGTCAACGGCACACCCCAGGCACGCTGCCGGGACAGAACCCAGTCCGGGCGCGCTTCGATCATGGAATACAGACGATTGCGGCCGGTCTGCGGTGTCCACTTTACCAGCTCGTCAATCGAGCGCAGGGCGCGCTCACGAATACTGTCGCCCATCTCGCCCATACCGTCATCGAGCTTGCGATCGACCGAAGCAAACCATTGCGGCGTGTTGCGATAGATGATCGGAGCCTTAGAGCGCCACGAATGCGGATAGCTGTGCTTGATCTTGCCACGTGCCAGTAACCCGCCGACCTCAACCAGCTTGTCTATGACCGCCTTGTTCGCATCACCCTCACCGCCCTTGCGGGACAGGATGTATTTTCCACCAAAGAACGGCAGATCCGCGCGGAACGAGCCATCGTCCATCACGTTATAGGTGATGACTTTCTCCAGCCAAGTTCCACCGTGTGGATGCTCACCTAGATCACGATATAGCTCAAATTCCTCCATACCGTGGGACGGCGCACAGTGGACGAAACCGGTGCCTTCGGTATCGGTCACGAACTCAGCGGCGCGGAAGTCGCGGAGGTCGTCCCATTCGCCATTGCCGCCCTCGGCCCCGGCCAGCGGGTGGGTCAGTTGTACATCTTCCAGTTCATCGGCAGTCACATCGCGGACGCGTGTCCACTGGTCGTCGTTCAGACGGGCGCGGCCTAGCACGTCGGCGGCCAGATTATCTGCCAACAGGAACTTGTCGCCAACAGCAGTCCAGCATTCCTCCGGCGCGCCGGTGACTTCGTAGAGGCCATACGAGATGTCCTTGCCGTATACGACAGCCTTGTTCGACGGCATGGTCCAAGGGGTCGTTGTCCAGATCACCACGAACGCGTCATTCAGATCACCCGCGTTCACGACCTTGAACTTCACCCAAACTGTAAAGCTTTCCTTGTCGTGATACTCGACCTCGGCCTCGGCCAGCGCTGTCTTCTCGATAGGCGACCACATCACGGGTTTCGAGCCCTGATACAGCGTGCCGTTCATCAGGAATTTCATGAATTCGTCGGCAATCACGGCCTCGGCATGGAAGTCCATGGTGATGTAGGGATCAGGCCAGTTGCCGGTGATGCCCAGACGCTTGAACTCTTCACGCTGGATGTCGATCCAACCTTCGGCGAACTTGCGGCATTCCTGACGGAAGTCGACGATGTTCACCTCGTCCTTGTTCTTGCCCTTCTTGCGGTACTGTTCTTCGATCTTCCATTCGATCGGCAGGCCGTGGCAGTCCCAGCCGGGTACGTAACGCGCATCAAAGCCCATCATCTGATGGGAGCGCACGATCATGTCCTTGATCGTCTTGTTCAGCGCGTGGCCGATATGCAAGTGGCCGTTCGCGTACGGAGGGCCGTCATGCAGTGTGAACGGTTTGCGGCCCTGCTTTTCGCGCAGGCGGTCATAAACTCCGATCTGCTCCCACCGGGCCAGCCACTCAGGCTCGCGCTTGGGCAGGCCCGCGCGCATCGGGAATTCGGTCCTGGGCAGGTTAAGCGTATCTTTGTAGTCAGGTGTTTCAGTGGTCGTGTCGGCGCACATGGGTGGCGTCCTTCGGCTTGTCTTTTGCGGATAACGGCGATCGTGCGGTGCGAGGTCTCAAACACCTTGTCCCGGCGTCTCGATTGCTCAGAGCGCCGGGGAAATAATTCGAATAATGATGGCCAGCCGGTCAAACATGCCCGGGCTTATAGGACGGTGCCGCCTATTGGTCCAGAGGTTCCGATGCCTGCGGCGAATGGCGCAGCATGGCCCAGCGGTTGAGCCACGCAAGACCGGCCAAGGCAAGACCCAGCGCCAGCAACGAAAACACTCGGATCAGGCCTCCAAGTCCCGCAATGTCGATCAGGAAAACCTTGGCGATGGCCAGACCGATCACGGCCAGGCCCGCCTTGCGCATGATCGCGGAATTCCGCGCCAGCGACTGATAGAACAATACTGCACCTATCACCAGCAACGTGATGGTATAGGTGTATAGCTCGGGCTGGGTCACGCCGGTTTCGTGATACATCCCCGCCGCGCCCTGCCACAAGTGCCGGATCGCCAAACCCAGCCACAAGGCTGCAAGCGCCAGCGCCGCAACTCCGGACGCCCGCCGCAGCAACGGAGGCATGGATTTGATCCGCCAGGCCGAAAAGCCGATGACCAATGCCGGGAGCAGGTAAGAAACCACCAGCGTGTTCGCGACTGGCGGGCCAATCACCGGCATAGCATGGCTGGTCAACAGTGGATTTCCATCGGTCAATGCCGCTACCAGAGCTACACCGCCAAGAATACCGAATACGGCTGCCAGGCCCGTTCGTATCATAGCAAGCCTACCGCCAAGCTCCATCCTTTGCACCTGTGCAAAGGCCAGACCCAGCCAGATCACCGAGAGCAGACCAAGCCCCCAATGGCTTTCATCCGCACGGCCCGCGATGCGTTCCAGCCACCGCATAAGAAGGATCGACAAAAACAAACCACTCGTCGACCACGCGGCACTGTCCAGCATCAGCCTGGCCAACGGACGCGAGAGCGGTCGCAGCAAGTAGAGGGATAGAACCAAAGCAGCCAGGGTGCCTCCATACGCAAGCACCACCTCGGGCAGCGGCGCCCTGTCCGACCAGTCCAGACCGGGATCGACAACCAACCGATAGCCAAGCGTGACGACACCGACCGCGATGAACCAACTCATCGGTTGTAAGGTGAACTTGCGATCCAGCGCCGCCGCCGCAACAACAGTGACGGCCAATGCAACCGTCAAGGCAGCCGAACTCAACACGATGACACAGGCAAAGGTAAGGCAGGATAGTGCGGACAACGTGGCCAGCGCGGCGCGCATCCTGTCCTCTCCGTCTCGACGAGCGAAACGCTCGGCGAATACTACCATGAGGGTGCCCAAGACCAGCGCGTGCAGTGCCCATGGATACGCCCCGATCACCTCGGCCGGCTGCCACGCAACCTCCAACACGATCGCCATCGTCGGAGCGAAAATCGCCGCCGCTCCGGCCCAGATGACCGCCATTTGCCCACCCCGGAATGACCGCCACGCCGACAGAACCGAAATCAGTGCACTGATCACGACCAAGAAGGTAACCACCCATGGGAAATCCGCTTCGGGTGTTTCGGTGTAGGTTTCGAAAAACCGCCGGTAAGCTGCGCCAAAGTCAAATCCCTGGCCCCAAACTACCCACAACAGACCGGTTGTTGGAAACAGCACCGTGTCCTGCAATGCGCGGGCACCGCTCGCCCATACGATCAAAGCCACCGCCAAACCAGATAGTATCAAGACGGCAAGCCAGAACTCGGTCTCTGATCCACCCCAACGCAACGCGATGAATGCAGTGCTGACAACCACTGAGGCAAAGGCAAGCCGCGTCGGGAATTCCGGCCAGGGATCGCCCTTTTTGCGACGTACAGACACCAAAACCATGCTGCCGGGATGATCCGGGGTCAGACGGCGGACCGGAACAACGATGGCAGCCAGCGCAATCAAGGTAGAATAGACCATCAGCGCCGCGTCGGTTGACGGCGACGAAAGCGAAACCAACCAAGCAGAAGCATAGGCCCCGACAAGCGCGAGAACCGAAATCCACGCCCAACGTCGGACGGTATCGATTCCCAATCCCAGAACGGTCACGACAAAGAAATAGACGTAAAGCCACGACGGATCCTCGGACGACCCGCCTACCAAAAACGGAGCGGCGAAAGCACCTATCAACCCCACCGCCGCCAACAGCGGCCCATGAAACCACCCCAGCACAAGTCCCATGAGTGCGATGGTCACCATCGCGGACAGTGCAGCCTCGGGTCCGATCAAGTCATAAAGCTGGCGCGCGGCCAGAATGCCCCCAAACAGCGTGACCAGCCCCGACCCAGAAAAGACCGAAGGCAGGTATGCGGTGCTTGAGGACGCATCATCACCAAACCGGCGGCGCACAACCTCGCCCGAAATGATCAGAACTGAGCCAAACCCCAAGGCTGCGATGATTCGCGCCGCTGGCGGCAGCAAACCGTTCTCCACGCCGTACTGAACCAGAAAAATCCCCGCCAAGGTCAGCGAAAGGGCAGACACCGCATAGAACCAATTCTCACGCAACCACTTGCCCAACGCATCGAATTTGTCCTGCCGGAACACCACAGCACGAGGCGGTGTAGCAGGGGACTTGGGGTGCGTCAGGGTGGCAGCTTCTGTTGCATCTGGTTCTGTCACCGCATGACGCGACCAGGGCGCGGGGCTGACATTTTTTTCCTTTTCCACCGATTCGGCATCGCGCGAAGCTTCTTGAGCAACTGGGTCGGTTCGCTTTTCAGGCGGCTTCACGCGCTCGAAAGGTCGACTGAGTTGCGCGATTTGTTGTTCAAGGTCTTCCACGCGCTTTCGCAGGCGCGACAGACCGACCAACAGAATGACAATAGTCACCGGAATGGCCAAGACGATCAACGCAACAAGTACAAGCAGCGATTCCACGGCGACCCTCCGAAGTGTTTTGTGGAAAGCCTATCCGCCAGTGCTGCTGTCACATAGTGCGGAATACCTGACGAAATCCAAACGTTGCCGCACGCCCACATTGGCATGTGTCAAAAAACCGGTACCGAAATCTCGGGCCGCGCCAGCATCAGCCAGACAATTGCCAGAACGGCTAGAAAGGCCGGAAACCCACATGCAAACCAGGTGCGGAATAACCGGTGATATCTCTGTGGAAGGGCTTGCTGCTCAGCCACCGCTCCCCGCGCCATGTCGCGCAATTGCACCTGAATCCAAACGACGGGCAGCCAGAACGCGCCGGTCACGACGTACAATACGAGGGCCAGCAGTAGCCAACCTTCGATCAAGCTCCATCCCAAACGCCAAGCCAGCAGCATGCCGGTGACCGGCTGCAAAATGACAGCCGTCGTGGTAAAGACAAGATCCGCCAGCACCACCACCCCTGCGGTATGGGCAATGATCTTCGGATCGTCGCTGCGATGTGCCATCAGCATGAAAAACGCGATCCCGGCACCGGTTCCGAGAAGGACACAGGCACCGATCACGTGCAGCCATCGCAGGATCAGATCGGGATCTGTCATCTGCTCTCCAAAAGCTGGTGGGCCAGAAGGGAAAGGAACATGGCCGGCAATATCTTGACCAGTGGCCCCAATGGGTCGACCCATAATTCCGGGGTCACCACGGACGCCGCAACCAGATAAAACGCTGCAACCGCAACCTGTACAAGACAGGCCCATGCAGCCCAGGACCTCCACAGGATCGCCAGTCCCAAGCCGATATCAACCAGCGACCAGAATACCACGCTGACCTTTGCCATCCAGTGTGACCAGTCCGCCGAGATGAGCACCGCACTTGCCTCGTTCAAGCCGATTAGACCGAACACCCCAGACAACACCCAGAACAAGCTGAGCACCGCCACGACGAGCGGCATGAGCAATGACATCCGCGCGGCAAGCCTGTGTTCCCGGGCGCATTCCAGTCCGGCATAAATCTCTGGCAGAGCGACCAAATGGCGCCCGCTGGCCTGCCGGTACGTGGCGGCATTCCCCTCGACTCCGGTTTCCATGACCAAAAGCGCCGTGGTTCGAAGCGGAGACCTCCATCCCAACACCCCCAACCCATCTGCGATCCGTCCGACAAGCCGTGTAATTGCAATTGGAACATTCAAAGAGAACAAAGCAGGTCGAAACCCCAGCCATTCACGGGTCTGCCGTACGAGCTCTGCCAGCGACTGCGCCTGATCTTCGACCAACTCATACTCTCCATGCGGCAACTCGCCAGAGACAGCTTCAAGGACCACACGGCACAAATCCTCCATCCCCAACGATTGCACCGGTGTCGTGGGTTGGGCCAATGGCTGGAAAAATGGCACGGCGGCCAGCATCCGCAGCAGCCCCGTACCGCCAAAAGCAGTTTGCCCAATCACCAGCCCCGGCTTCAGCACCCAGAGCGGCGCACCACTACGGCGCAACGCGGCATCACCTTCTGCCTTGGTTCGCATGAAAGCGGTGTCGGACGTCGCTTCAGCCCCAATAGCGGATATTTGTACAATTGCTATCCCACTCTTGACACAAACTTTGCCAAGTGCGGCAACCGCCTGATGATGGACCGCGGCAAGATCATCCTGAGAGCCGTCCTGCAATGCGCCAGCGCAATTCACGACAATGTCGACATCATTCAGGGCAAGCGACCAGTTTTCAGGCTCCGTCATTTGACGCAAGTCACCATCAATGATGCTGCATCCGGACAAGACCCTATCAGCCAATCGCACCGATCTGACCATTCCGCGAACAGCATATCCACTCTGGACCAGCGCACGGACAACCGATGCGCCAATGAAACCGTATGCTCCCAGGACCAAAACCGTCTTGGTATCAGCATGCTGCATGGTCATGGCATCCTTGGCAACGCATCAATGTGGCAACTCTACCTGTCCGAGGTGCACGCGCCAGTGGCAGACACGCTTCTGCGACAAACTATCGTGACTAGGTCTGAAAAAGGGTTCCAACGAAATAGGCGATCCCCGCCGCCACTCCACCGATGAGAAGTGTCTCACCGCCCGAGTGCCACCAAGGGGCCAGCGACCAGCGGCTCTTCAATGCGCCTATCGTAAAGAATACACCCATCGTCATCCAAGCCGACAATGCAAAGGCGTGATCCAGCCCGAACAGGAACGGCAACAGCGGCACCATTCCAGCGACGAGAAAAGCCATGAAGGTTGCGATGGCCGCCTTCAAGGGATGCGGATCGATAGTTCCCAACCCATACTCGCCCTCCAGCATCAGGCTGATCCAGCTTTCCTGATCCGCAGTTACGGCGCCTGTTGCTTCTTCCAAAACCGGACCTGACAGGCCCTTCTGAGCCAGAATCGCACGCACTTCGCGGCGCTCGCCGTCAGGGTAGAGTTCGATATGGCGCTCTTCGATCGCCCGGATGCGGCGGATGTTGTCCAACTCGGCTTTTGTGCCTGAATAATTGCCTGCCGCCATCGAAAATCCGTCAGCGAGCACATTGGCAAGGCCAAGTGCTACGATTACGAACGGCGACAAGCCCGCGCCCGCGACACCGGCGACGATGGCGAATGTCGTCACCGAACCGTCTATGCCGCCATAGACGATATCTCGCAACACGCCACGCCCGGGCGGAGCGCTTATCCGTTCGGCGATTTCTTCGTGGCTGTGACCGTGATCCGGCATTGTTTACCCTCTGCTTGTTTCTAATCTTGGACGATGCGACGGGCGGCGGCCTTGCGTCAGATCAAGCCTTTCCGCGACTCCTCTCTTGGCGGTTCGACGTCGGATCACTTACATAGACCGAAACGAAACTGGTGGACTCGATGGAAATCGCAATTTCCTTGGGAACTTTCTTAATGGTGAACGTTCTGGCGTGGATTACACCGGCCCAAACATGTTCGCGGTCATGAGCGCCTCCCTGACACACGGTCGCAAACACGGTGTCATGACCGGGTTTGGCATGGCCAGCGCCGCCTTTCTTTGGGCCTTGTCCGCAGTTCTGGGCGTAGCGCTTGTGTTCGAACAGTTCCCCAAGGCGGTTGTCGCACTCAAACTGGCAGGCGCCGCCTATCTGGTCTGGCTGGGGGTCAAGTCGCTGAACTCGGCCTTCGGAAACACCGGCTCGAAGACAGCGCCTCAAATCCAAGCACGCAGACTTTCTCGATCATTTCGAACCGGGTTCATTGTCAGCATAACAAATCCAAAGGCCGCACTTTTCTACGGTGCCATCATGACCGCGGTTATTCCAGCGTCATCACCTAACTGGTTTCTCGGCGGTATCGTCGTACTTTGCGGATTGCTTGCGGCGGCGTTGCACGCGGTGACCGCGACGGTCTTTTCGACCGAGACCGCCATCGCCGCATTCCGAAATGCAAAACGGTGGATTTCGGGAGCCTTGGGTCTCATGTTCATCGGGTTTGGTGGAGCGCTCGCCTTTGCTGCCTTGCGGCGCTCATAGGCAAGGAAATCAACCTAAGTGCCGGGATCATCCCTTTTTAAACAGCCCCGTCAGAGCACGTTTGACGATAGCCCGTGTCGAAGGTTTGTGCCGGAAGGAAAACGGCAATGGGCGACACACTTCCATTGCGGCCACGCCAACGCGGGCACTGAGCGCGCCATTGACCAGCCCCTCGCCAAATCGCCGGGACAGTTTGCTGAGGATAGACCCACCCAGAACCGGCTCTAGCAGATCATCACCCACCGCAACCGCCCCGGTCGCAACCAGGTGCACGAAAACGGCACGGGTCAACCGCCAACTACCCAAGACCCCTGCCCGACCACCATAGATTTCAGCGATGCGGCGGATCATACGTAGCGATGCGCCCAAGGCAGTCGCCACGTCGGCCAAAGCCAATGGAACCAGTGCAGTGACGGTAGCAACCTGCCGTGCCGCGGCTTCGACCTCACGGCTGGCTGCCGCATCCAGCGGGGCCAGCAACTCGTCTTCGGCCAGCGCGAGCAACGCTGACGCGTCAAACATGTCGCCTTTGCGTTCGTTCAGCCGTTCCAGCCCCCAACGTGTGTCTTCGCGGCCGCTGTAGAAAACGGCCAGTCTGTCGATCACCGCCCGCGCTTTCCCTAGATCACCCTCAGCCAGAGCCACGTCGGCGGACCGTTTCAGGCTATCGACACTGGCAAGCCGTCCAATCGCCGCAACTTCCCTGAGACCAATGAGCAACACAACGAGAACCAAGGCTCCAATCAGAGCCGTCACCGCCCATCCAAGCATCGGCGCACGCGCCACCAGCGATGAAACGAAATCCCAAGCCGCGACAGATACCACCGCCCCGACCAACGCCCCTGCAAGCCCCCAGAACCATTTTGCCAGTCCAGAAGGCTTGCGTGTAGCAATACGGGCGACGGTTTGCATTGCCTTGCCTTTTGGAACCTGCAAGTCTGGTACGTCTGGCGCTTGCGCCACATTTGGCACGGGCGTTTTTTCGTCTGAAAGATCGATCAAAACCGGACCATTGGTCATCCGGGATATCCTTTCTTTTCCCAGACATAAGTGATGTCGGGCAGGTTTTCATCGTTGGCCGAGCCATCGCCATACCCAGCCTCGACAAATCCGTTACGTTCGTAAAATCGTCGTGCCCGGGCGTTGGCCTCGAATGCCTTCAGGACCAGGTAACCCCGCCGTACCTTTGCATCCTCCAGCAACTTCTGTCCGACCCGCTGTCCTCTGGCCGGTTCACTCAGATAGAGCGCGCAGATTTCTGCTCCGTCCCGAGCAAGAAATCCGACAACTCCATCTTCGCCTTCGGCAACAGTCACCCAACCCCGATCGATCATGGTCCCGCAGAACGCGATCATTTCCGCCAGCGAATGGAGTTTGGGCATCCAATCATTCTCGCGGGCGAATCCGTACAGGATTTTGCCGGTCTTACCAGCATCCGTACTGCGCGCTAGTCGAAGGATCGCGTTCAAAGCTTGCCTCCGATCAAGAATTGCGCTGCCCGGTCCAGCCGTATGTGCGGTGGGCCGACGCCGGGCTTTCCGTCAATAGGCGCCGGCGCAAAAGCCATGGTGCCGTATTCGCCCTCCAGCCATGCCTCTGCGCCATCGCGTGCTGGCACCAACAACTGCGCGGGATCTTCGGGCAAGCGCCCCGGATAGAACGCCGCCTGTTTGCCGGTTTCCAGCAATGCACCCCGAACACAGGGCAAGTCTTGCCCATTGTGGCGACGCATCTCTTCGGTGGTCACGCGCAGGGCAGCAATCGACAGGGCCGACGTTTCGGCCCCGGCAAACCGGGCGCGGTTTCGGGCCTCGCGAGTCAATGCCTCCATGATCGCGGTCAGGTGCTGGTGCTGCAGATGGTGCAGGTGATCGGCTTTAGTAGCGGCAAAAAGAACCTTTTCGATCCGCTTACCCAGCAAAAGCCCGCTCAGCCAGGCGTTCCGACCGGGCCGAAAGGCCGACAGGATGTCAGCCATCGCACGGCGCATGTCTTCGACTGCTTTCGGGCCCTTGTGGATTGCGCCCAAGACATCGACCAAAACCACCTGACGGTCGATACGGGCGAAATGGTCCCGAAAGAACGGCTTGACCACTTGTGACTTGTAAGCTTCGTATCGCCGCTCCATCTCACGATGCAAAGTCCGCCGCCGCGAAGGACTCGACACCGGGAGAGGTGCGAATGTCAGGACCGGAGAGCCCGCCAAATCACCGGGCAACAGAAACCGCCCCGGAGTACAGTCGTAAAACCCAGCCTCCCGTGCGGCGTTGAGATATCCCGTAAATGATTTTGCCAGACCCTGCGCCACCTGTTCGTCAAGTGTGGCTCCCGGATCGGTGCTTTTTAACTGCGCCAGAAACGCTTGCGCCTGTGGTCGTGCCGCGACCCCTGTCAAAACCTCACCAGACCACTCGGCATAGGTTTTGTCCAACAAACCCAGGTCCAGCAGCCACTCCCCAGGATAGTCGACGATGTCCAGATGCACGGTGCGTGGCGATTTGAACCCTGACAGCAACCCACCCGGCTGCACGCGTAGCGACAAACGCAATTCCGACACTGCGCGGGTGCTTTCGGGCCAGCGAGGTACAGGCCCGGTCAGCGCCCCTAGATGAGTTTCATAGTCAAAGCGCGGCACCGTGTCATCGGGTTGCGGTTGCAGATATGCGGCAACGATCCTGCCCTCCTGCTCTGCCGTCAGCCCGTGCATCCGCCCTCGATCCAGCAGGTTGGCCACAAGCGAGGTAATGAACACCGTCTTGCCCGAGCGTGCCAGCCCCGTCACCCCCAGCCGGATCACCGGTTCGAACAAGGTTTCGGACACACGGTCGCCCACGGTTTCCACACCGCGCATGATATTGTCTGCCAGAGTCGAAATGACCAATACGCTGCCTCTCTCACGACTTGCCGCAAGATAGGCACGTCCGTGCAGGGTTACCAGTGCAACACAGAACGGCAGACCTCCCCACTGGACTTGTCCGCCTCTCCGGGCTACCAGCGCGGCCATGCCACGTTATGCATTGAAAGTCGAATATCACGGCGCCCCATTTGCCGGTTGGCAGCGCCAAAAAGAGCTGCCCTCGGTTCAGGGAGCAATCGAGGACGCGCTGGCCAAGCTCGAACCCGGCCCTCACACAATTGCTGCGGCCGGCCGCACCGACGCAGGCGTTCACGCCCTTGGTCAGGTCGCCCATTGCGATCTGGCAAAGGACTGGGACCCTTTCCGTTTGTCTGAAGCGCTGAATTATCACCTCAAGCAGGAACCAGTCGCAATTCTTCAGGCCTCTCAAGTCGCGGACGACTGGCACGCGCGCTTTTCGGCGGTCGAACGGCAATACCTATTTCGTATTCTGATCCGACGCGCTCCGGCCACACATGACAAAGGGCAGGTCTGGCGGATCGGTCATCCACTCGACGTATCAACGATGCAGGCAGCCGCAGACATGTTGATCGGGCGGCACGATTTCACCACGTTCCGGTCCTCGATTTGTCAGTCTGCCAGCCCCGTCAAGTCGCTGGACGAGTTTCGCGTCGAAGCGGTCGATGGCTTTTCCGGACCGGAAATCCATTTCCACGTCCGAGCACGTTCCTTTCTCCACAACCAGGTGCGTAGTTTTGTGGGCACACTTGAACGGGTCGGAGCAGGCGCGTGGTCACCCGAGGACGTCTATTTGGCTCTCAAGGCCTTAGACCGGGCTGCCTGCGGTCCGGTTTGCCCACCGCAAGGCCTGTATCTTGCACGCGTCGGTTACCCGGTCGATCCCTTCCGGAGGTGAAGTTGTGTTTTATGACGGACAAAAATCAACTGTTTTTCGGGACAAAACGATTTCAAATCTTTTTGCCAGCAGCTTTCCGTCGCAATAAAATCATCTCATTCACCCGTTTTTGAATGAGTTCCAGATGCAGGCGGGCATCATATTGTCCCTGTCTGTAGGCGGCTGGAAGCCGAAGCGTGGCAAAGCGGTTGTCCAGATCGACCAACTGCGTTTGCATCGCCTCAAGTTTTGACAATTCAGGTTCCTCGGACAACTCTTCTTCGATCTGCCTTATCTCGGGATAGTGCTGCCAAACCCGCCAACGCTGAACATAAGCATAAGCGCGAGGCAGCATCCGCAACAATGGAACAACAATGAAGAAGAATGGCAGGAACAGCAGAAGCACACGATTGACCTGAGCAGCTATCCAATAGGGCAACCAATCGTGCCATGTAGACGGGCCTTCCTGTATCAATTGCCGTGCGGTGTTGTTGACTTTCAATCCGGTCCCTTCGATCGACGGGAACATGCCCGGGTCGGTTATGATCCCACGTTTTCGATGCACTTCTATCGCGGCGGTGGTAAGGCGGTTTATCAGGGCGGGATGCAAATCAGGCTCGACAACCAACCGCGCTTCCAAAGCTATGAATTCACGAGGTCCGGGCGGAAGCACAGGATCCAAAGACATGCCTCCTGTCGGAACCGTTACGACACTGGCATATTCCAGTCTGCGCGAAATGGCTTGGACATGTTCGACTGGCAGGAACCTTAACTCGGATTGCTCATATGCCCGCTTCAGATAGGGCGCATCAATCGGCGCGACAAACACGGCAATATCAATTTCATCGTTGATCAAAGCATCAATTGCCTCGGCATATCCGATTTCGAAGTGCGTGTTGTCTTCTCGCGATAAATCTACCGCTCTTTCAAAGTCACGAAAGGCGGCCTCGGTTCCTGATCCATACGCACCGCTGTTTATACGCAAACCTTTCCATTCAGCAGGGTTGCGCGGAATGATCGCATCAGCGCGCCCGAGGAACACCATTGGCTCAAAGAATACGGCTCCAATCGCCTCGATCCTGTCATCTTCGATCGGGATGCCACCCTGCAGGAAACCCGCATCCACCGCTCCCTGCGACAGCAGGCGTGCGTTTTCAACAGACCCGGCAGTCCGCAAGATTTCAAGCCGAATGCCATCTTTGGCAAGAAGATCCGCATAGGTCTTGGCGATACTCTCATATGACCCGCCTTCGGGGCCTGCAGCGAATTTGAATGAGGAAGGCGGGTGAAGCCGCGCATATATGAGGGCAAGCGCAATCGCGATGGCGCAGCCGAAAAAAAACAACCAGGCTCTCAATGCCGCTCCCCCCAGAAATGTGCATGAGATGTTGCAAGAATTCAGGCTAGTCTCGAATTCTTTTCAGAACAAGTCTGCTACCTGTTGCGCTTGGGAAGTTCGAAATTCCCGGTCCAGTCCCACGTCCCTTCGTCACGCTCTGCCACCGCCTGTTTCCAACCCACATCTTCGGCGCGCGCCTTGAAGTTTATGCCTTCGGGTGAATGCCGGGTAATACCGTCAAAAATCGTCGCCAGCCGCTGTGTCTGCATCAGTCCCGTCTGTTCGATGGCCTGGTTTATCACCAGTTTCTGCATCGCCAGTTGGTTGATCGGAACCGCCGCCATCCGTGCTGCCAGTTCCTCGACCGCGTCATCCAACTCATCTGCCGGAACCGCCCTTAGTACGAGGCCCATGTCGGCGGCTTCGCGACCCGAAATCTTGTCCCCGGTGAACAGCATCCGCTTGGCTCGCTCTACCCCCAGGCGATAAACCCACATGGCAGTCGTCGGACAGCCCCAGACACGCGCAGGCATGTATCCGATCTGCGCATCTTCGGCCATGATGGTCAGATCGGCACACAGCGCGATATCAGACCCACCTGCAACCGCGTACCCATGCACTTTGCAGATCACTGGCTTCATAGCACGCCAGAGCGACATGAAATGCTGTGTGTTGCGCCACATAAAACGATAATCCTTGATCGGGTCCCAGGGCATTGGCTGCGTCACCTCTCCAGAACCATTGCCTTCGGCATAAAAGGCCAGATCATAGCCCGAGCAAAAGGCGCGACCCCGTCCGGACAAAATCATGACGTGCACCTCCGGATCGGCGTCTGCCTGCGACACTGCGGCCTCCAGTTCCACCGGCAATTCATCATTGATCGCGTTCAATACTTCTGGGCGATTCAGGGCAATTCGCGCGATACGGCCATCCTTTTCATAGTCGACAACTGGCATGGCACACTCCTCCTCAGAGCCCAGAAAAGCACAGGCCAACAATTGCGCATAGAGCACTCTGTCAGGACGTCACGTCGCATGAACAACCCCTTGCAATCCCCCGGCCACACCTGAACCTTGTTGCCAAACGGAGAGCATCGCATGTTGAACGGCATTCGCATCATCGAATTCGAAGGGCTCGGTCCTGCCCCATTCGCAGCCATGCTGCTCGCCGATCTCGGTGCAGACGTAGTCACCGTGCACCGCAAGGGCGGCCCGGTCACGCCTGGAATGCCGGAACGTTCGCTGCTCGACCGGGGCAAGCGGTCCATCGCGCTGGATCTCAAAAGCGCCACAGACAATGAAACCGCGCAACGCCTTATTGCCACCGCCGATGCGCTGATCGAGGGTTTCCGACCCGGCGTGATGGAAAAACTGGGCCTAGGCCCCGAAGCTTGTCATGCACTAAACCCCAAACTCGTCTACGGACGCATGACCGGTTGGGGGCAGGACGGTCCTTTGGCTCAACAGGCGGGCCACGACCTGAACTATATTTCTCTGTCGGGTGCGCTTTGGTACGGGTCAAACCCCGGCGATGCGCCGCAGACACCGGCAACTCTTCTCGGTGATATCGGAGGCGGTGCGATGTACCTAGTGACCGGCCTGCTAGCGGGTTTACTCAATGCTCGCGTCAACGGGTGTGGAACAGTGGTCGACGCCGCAATTTATGACGGCTCGGCCCACATGATGAACCTGCTCATGAGTTTGTCGCAAACCGGAAACCTGTCCGAGACACGCGGGGAAAGCTTGCTTGACGGCCCCCACTGGAGCCGCACCTATGCATGTTCGGATGGCGGTTATGTGACGGTGCAATGCCTTGAACCGAAGTTTTACACACTCTTCCTCGAACGCATGGGCCTCGCAGAAGATCCAGATTTCCTCAAGCAATTTGACAGACCCGCGTGGCCGACCCTTACCTCGCGACTGGCCGAAATCTTCTTGGAAAAACCGCGCGATCATTGGGCCGGGCTGTTTCTGGGCACAGACGCCTGCGTCGCTCCGGTTCTCAGCCCCGCCGAGGCGGCTCGCCACGAAATGAACGCGTCCCGCGAGACCTGGGTAACCCAAAACGGCATCTTCCAGGCCGCCTGCGCCCCCCGTTTTTCAAACCACGACTGGACTCCGCTACCCAGCCCGCTACGCGGCGAACACACGGACGAAATCCTCGGCGAACTCTCAGCTTTGGACAGGAACTGACTTGGTGCTTCTTTCTGGTCTGAAATACCCCGGGGAGCGCGAGGGGTTGGCCCCTCGCCCCTAACGCCCGCGCACCGTATCGATCATGATCTGAACATTTTCCGGATCAGCATCCGGCGTGATCCCGTGGCCCAGATTGAAGATGTGGGGCCCATTGGAAAAGGCCGCGACGATTCGGCGAGTCTCGTCAATCAACGCCTGCCCGCCGGTCACCATATGCGACGAGGCCAGATTCCCTTGCACGCATCCATCGACCTGAACGTGCTCTGCGGCCCATTCCGGCGTCACCGAGTTATCGAGAGCCACACAGTCCACGCCCGTGGTTTTGGCAAAGCCAACATACCCGTCACCGGCTTCTCGCGGAAACCCGATGACAGGAATACCCGGGTGGCGCGCCTTCAGGGCCTGCGTGATCACCCGACAAGGTTCGACTGCGTATTTGGCGAACGCCTCTCCGTTCAACGATCCCGCCCAGCTATCAAAGATTTTGACAACCTCGGCACCGGCTTCGATCTGGGCAGACAGATACTCGATCGTGGCCGCTGTGATCCGCTTGATCAAGGCGTCAAACAGTGCTGGATTGCCCTCGCGCAAGGCATGCGCCGGTCCTTGATCGGGCGTACCCCGACCGGCGATCATATAAGTGGCGACAGTCCATGGTGCACCCGCAAATCCAATCAGCGTGGTTTCCGACGGCAGTTCGCGCGACAGTATTCGAACGGTTTCATAAATCGGGTTCAGAGTCTCGTGAACAGCTTCAACCGGTTTCAACACATCGAAATCGGCCTGGCTTTGAATCGTGGACAATCGCGGCCCCTCGCCGGTTACGAACCACAGATCGGCCCCGAGCGCCTGCGGCACCAGCAGAATATCGGCAAACAGGATCGCCGCATCAAACCCATAGCGGCGGATCGGTTGCAACGTCACCTCGGCCGCCAGATCGGGTGTATAGCACAGCCGCAAGAAATCACCTGCCTGTTCCCGGGTGGCGCGGTATTCCGGCAGGTACCGCCCTGCCTGGCGCATCATCCAGATCGGCGGAACCTTTTGAACTTCGCCCGCCAGCGCCCGCAGCAATGTTTTTGTTTCGGCCATGCTCGCCCCCAAAAATCCGATTTCCGTCACGGGTCCGCCTTCGGCGGCAATTTGTCAAGCTCTGCCCCCATTGTCAGGGCAATGTGACGCGACTAAAGCTGACCCCATGATTTCGAACTTACCCTCCCCCGCTTCGCCGCTGAAGATCGGCACCCGTGGTTCGCCGCTGGCGCTGGCCCAGGCCCATGAAACCCGCAATCGGCTGAGCGAGGCGTTCGACCTGCCCAATGACGCGTTCGAAATCGTGGTCATCAAGACCACCGGCGACAACCGTGCCATGATCGACGCCGACCGTCCGCTGAAAGAGATTGGCAACAAGGGTCTGTTCACCAAGGAAATAGAAGAGGCTATGTTGCAGGGCTCAATCGACATCGCCGTTCACTCGACCAAGGATATGCCGGTCGAACAACCCCACGGTCTGGTGCTCGATACATTTCTGCCGCGCGAGGACGTGCGGGACGCGTTCATCTCTCCGTCGCTCGCATCGATCCACGATCTGCCCCAGGGAGCTGTCGTCGGAACTTCGTCACTGCGCCGCCGGGCACAGCTTCTGAATCGCCGCCCCGATCTGAAGGTAGTGGAATTTCGGGGCAACGTGCAGACCCGGTTGAAAAAACTGGCCGAAGGCGTTGCTGACTGCACATTTCTTGCCATGGCCGGTATTCGGCGGCTGGACATGACCGATGTTCCCGCGACCGCAATTTCTCCCAATGACATGCTGCCCGCCATCGCGCAGGGTACGATCGGGATCGAACGACGCGCAGATGACCTCCGCGCCGCCGAGATGCTTGAGGCGATTCACCACGCAGAAACCGGCCAAAGACTGGCTGCTGAACGCGCATTGCTGGCCGCGCTCGACGGCTCGTGCGAAACACCAATTGCCGGTTTGGCTGAATTGCGGGGCGCCAATCTTCGTCTGCGCGGCGAAGTCCTCAGGCCAGACGGTTCTGAATCGATTGCTGATGATGTCACCGGGCCTGTCGAAGACGGCAGCGAGATGGGTCGTGCCATGGCAAGTCGCCTTCTGGACCAGGCTGGCCAAGGCTTTTTCGACTGGCGCTGAAAGAAATTTTAAAAAAATCCACCGATTGTGATCTGGTTCACTTACGCAACCACAGGTTTCGGGCAAATCTACCCTCAGCCAGATTGGCAACATGAGGGGGGCAAACCCGATGAAGATCAGAGCACATGGCGGAAAGCTACTGAACGCTCTGGGCTTAGAGGGGGTTGGGTTAATCCTTGTGGGACTGGTGGGGGCAGTCGCAAACGATTTGCACGCACCAGAGGCTGTAATGGCTGCAGCCGCGTCAGGGGCCACGATTTTTGTGTGGGTCTGTGCAGGGTTCCGCGGGCCGGGTGGCTCCGGGGAACGTTGTCGCAAACCAATGGTTAACGAGTGCCTATGACGCGGCTGCCGACGCAGTAGTGACGCTGCGGCGAAATTGACAGGCGCAGCCCGAATCTGAGACGTTTCCGACCGGGAGGCGCCGTGATGACACCCGGAAAGGCCTATCTGACTACCGAAGAGATTCGTCCTCTGGCGCAACGCTCAGATCGCATGGGTGTGTGTCTGGTGGTTCATTGCTGGGGAACAATCGCGGCGGCGCTGATTGTTTTTGCACTTTGGCCGAACCCTCTGACTTTCCTACTTGCCGTGGTTGTCATCGGATCGCGCCAACTTGGGCTGGCGATTTTGATGCATGATGCAGCCCACAATGCCTTGTTCCGCAACAAGCGTTTGAACGAATTGGTCGGCGAGTGGCTGTGCGGCAGGCCTATTCTGGCGGAGCTTGAGGCTTATCGTCACTATCACCTTACCCATCATCGCTTTACCCAAACCGAAAAAGACCCCGATCTGGTCCTGTCCTCAAAGTTTCCGACCTCACATGCCTCGATGCGGCGTAAGTTCACACGCGACCTGACAGGGCGAACGGGGTTGAAACAGCTTTGGGGCCAGATCGTGATGTCGTTTCGACTTGCGGGGGACAAGGATGCAGTCGAAGCGGCGGCCTCGGATTTCGCCCAAAGCTTCAATGCGGCCCAACTTTGGAAATCCCTCCCAATTTTTCTGGGCATCATGTTCGTCATGGGGCTGGCGGGCCAGTGGTGGTGGGGACTTGCCTTCTGGTTGCTACCCTATCTCACATGGTTTCAGTTCGTCTTGCGCATCCGCAACATCGCGGAACACGGAGCGACCGAAAAATCAGAAAACCCGTTGCAAAACGTCCGCACAACCTTTGCCGGTCCAGTAGCGCGATTGCTGGTGGCCCCCTATTGGGTCAACTACCATCTGGAACATCACATGATCATGCATGTGCCCTGTTACAACTTGCCAAAACTGCACAAATTGCTGCTCAGCAAAGGGCTGGGTCACAGAATGCGCACAGCACCCAGTTACGGGCACGCACTGCGTGAAGCAGGGTGGCGTTCAGGCTAGGCGGCGGGCGTACCAAAGCGGTCAAGCACGTTGCGCGTAACGCATTCGACCTGCCAGTCTTGGCGCGCAAGGCCCATGACCCACTCGCAGGTGGCGGCGTTGAATACCGCCCCCTGACCGCGTTCCCAATACACGATCACCCCGTTGCCGCGCACTGCCCGGTCCAGAGTTTTGTCACTAAGCTCCCCAAACATGGCAAGCGCTTTGAACGCGGCATCGTCGGAACCGATGTAAATCGTCTCACCCCATACACCATGTTCCGGTTCCACATTCGTAGCCAGACCCATCGCGATGATCTCGACGTTTTGATCGGTGCCGTCTGCACCGGTTGGAAATGGCAACCCATCCTCCATCCGATAGTCCAGCCCATCGACCTCATAGCCAAAGATGCGCGATCCGGCCCCCAGTACGTCGCCATAGCCCAGTTGGGTACCCTCCAGCGCCCAGTGTCCAGGTCGGTAGGTAGTGAACCCGCCGCTGCCCTGCCCTGCGCACCGCCCCAGACCAGCATAAACCCCCATCAACCCGTTCGCCCCGAATGTTTGTGATCCGGGCCATTTCACTGGCGCAGCCTCCCACGCGCCGGTCACCAGAACCTCGTGATCGGTGCCCATAACCGGGTCGCAGTCACGCGCGGTGTATTTGTAGCAGATCTGCCTTCTTCCTTCGTCCTCGATCCGGGTCTGCCACAGGAAGTTACCCGCGAATCGGGCGACGTTGCCGCCGCGTTCGACAAACCGGTCCACTGCGCGGCGCATGTTTGCGCTCCAGTACTCGTCATGGCCTACAAACACGGCGCAGCGATGCGCATTCAAAAGGTCTGGGTCCATTTCCAGATCGTGCTGCGTAACGATTTCAAACTCATACCCCTGCGCTTCGGCCCAGCGGGCAAAGTGGCGTTCGTAACTGGCCCAACCAGCAGAGGCATATTTCTTTGAGTACCCATAGGCATAGGCCCATTCCATGTACGGATAGCGAACCATCCCTCCCGGCACGTGTGGTTTTTCCGGCAAAGCGCGCGGCGCGCCTTCGGGCAGTTTGCAGAACCCTCGCGTCCACGGGCGCTGCGTCGAAACAACGGGGGAAAACGCGTTACCGTCTGGACCGGTGATACCTTCATAGTGGTTCGATCCGCCCCAGCAATTGTAGGCCAGCCATGTCCCCGTAGCGCAAACCAGAACGAAAGGTGCTGCCGGGCGATCGGTTGCCCTACGCAAGAAAAACAGGTGATGCTCTTCGACCATGTCCGCACCCCGGCGGGCGCGCAGGGTAACCAGATATCCACCCTCCATCCAGTCCTGCGGAATGTCGAACTCAAACTCGACTGGCCAACCGCATCCTTCAACGGAACAGTCGACAGGCGTAGGGTGATGTGTGCCTGGCAGATCGGTTCGATGAAAAAGAGGGGCGTAGCGGGCGCCGTCGCGTCCGATCTCGACATCCCAGGAATCGCCCGTCGTCGAAACGCGCAGTGCAAGCCGCTCGCCGGGACGATAGGTGTAGCAATCGGAATAGCCCCAGATCTCAAGCACAGCGCCATCACGCGACGGGCCGATATAGTAGTTATCAAGAATATGCCGCGCCTTGGCGCGGGTACGCGGCGTGGTCGCGGGGGTGGCGCATTCGCTGGTCCGCATGATGAATTCCTGTTTTCCGGCCCGACCTGAGCACAGTAATCAGAAGAATTTCATCCAGATCAACATATTCAGCTCAAGCCGAACCCTTTTCAGTCGTACCTGATCTGGCCCGCATATGGGCTGCGCGTCACGATGTTGTGGACCATTGTCGCCAATGTCGTCAGGTCGGCTATAGGCAATCCCAACACTTCTTGCAGGCGGTGCGCATACGGCGGAAGGTCGGTACATTCCAGAACGATCGAATTGACATCCGGATTGTCTGCTACCAGTTGACGGCCAACAGTGGCGAGTTCCTGAGCCAGTACCTCTTGGTCGATTTCCGGCCGATTGTCATCAAGGATCACGTCCCGGAATTCCGGCTGTTCTTCCATCCCCGCAATGGCGACGGGCGTCGTTCCCGCCCCGACTGCATCCATATGCGCCTGTGTCAGCGCCGATTTGCGGGCAGTGATCACACCGACCTTGCCACGCTGCCCTGCCATCTGGTGCATCAACGGGATCTGGATCAGGCTGGAAGAAAACACGGGTATCGAAACCTGTGCTGCCAACTCGCGGTGAAACAACGCCATGAATCCACAGCTGCCGGTGATGGCGGCGCATCCCTGAGCCTCCAGTTCCCTTGCCGCGTCCAGAAAGGGTGAGAAGAACTCGATACTGGGTCGTTCCAGCAACTCGCGGATGGTTGTGCCTCGCACGATCCGTTTGACCGTCGGGAATGGCAAGCTTTCACTGCACCGGATATGGCCGGGTGGTTTGGCGAAATGTGTATCGAGACAAAGTATGCCGATCGGGGTGTTTGTGACTGTCATGGTCAAAGGTCCGTTGTTGGGATCAGTCCGCGGGAAAAGCGGCCCGTGGAATAGGCCGAGCAATCAATGTTGTTACTGCGCCCCGACAGTATGTCCGCCAGCAGTTCCCCGGTTTTCGGTGCCATCATCAATCCCCAGTGAGAATGACCAAAGCCCGCAAACAGGCCCGGTTGATCATCAAATTCGCCGATCATTGGCAGGCTGTCAGGAAAGGTCGGGCGGCGACCCATCCAGAAACTCGGGCGATCGGTCGCGAGATCCGGAAAGGCGGCCTTGGCCTGCGCCAGCATTCGGGGTTGCTTGCGAGGATCTGGTGGGTCGTTCACATCGCCGAATTCGGCTTGTCCAGCGATACGCATACCGCCTTCCATGCTGGATGCCACGATCTTGGCATCGGTATCCATGACCGAATTGTTCACCTCAATCCCCGGAGCAGAAAACTCCAGGTGATATCCACGCTCGGCCACCAGCGGTACGTTGATACCCAAAGGCCGCAGGATCTCGGGCGACCACGCCCCCATCGCGATCACCACCCGGGAGGCTTCATAAACACCCGCATTGCAGGAAATGCGCCACCCCAGATCGGTACGCATCAGGCCGGTGACCTGCTCCTTGACAATTTCGACACCAAGCGAACGAGCCTTGTCGGCCAGGGCCGCGCCAATACGCCCCGGTGAAAGGGCGCGGGCCTGATCGTGGATCAGAACGGCCGCCTTGAAATCGTGCGACAAAGCAGGCTCAATCCGGCGCAATTCATCCACCCCCACCAGTTCAAGACGCGCGCCCTTTTCTTGGCGAATGCGATAGTCCAGAGACCGCAGCGAAGCCTTGTCGCCCTCGCGAAAGGCGTGGATATAACAACTGTCGCGCACCAAACCTTCTGCCCCGGTGCCTTGCAGATGCCGACGATAAAGGTCGATCGAAGGGCCGCACAGCACCTCCATCGCATCGGCGGCCCGCTGCACACGGGCTTCGGTTCCGTTACTCAAAAACGCCAGACCCCAACGCGCCATCCTGGGCCAGAATGTCGTGCGTACGGCCAGTGGTCTGTATTTGCCGAACAGCAAATGGGGCATCTGTTTCCACGTCCCCGGCAGAGCCTGCGGGATGATGGACCATGGCGAGATGACGCCGGCATTGCCAAAAGAGGTCTCTTGCCCAGGATCGCCCCGGTCAATCAGTCGCGCCGCGACGCCGCGCTCAGCGAGGGAGAGGGCGGTGCAGATGCCAACAACACCTGCACCGAGAATGGTGACATCCTTTTCCATCGAGTTACGCCACGGAAGTTTGCGCCCGTCGGGCGATGATCTGGCTTAGGATTGCCGGGCTGGCAATTGCAAGCGCCACCAGATCGGCCTGCAGCGATGGAGCGATGAAAACAAGACCCGAGATTGCCATCAGGATCCGATAGAACACACCCATCGGTGCCAGCCAGTAACCCACGACTGCCGTCGACAGGGCGATGACACCCGCAATGCAACTGGTGGCCGTATAGCTGAACTCGACGAAGTTGAAGCCGGTCGATGAGACGAACAGCAGCACCGGCGCATAGACGAACGCCATTGGAGCCACCACCTTTCCCAATCCCAGCGAGAAGGCCGACAAGCCGGTCCGGAACGGGTTGGAGTTGGCAATGGCCGCAGCCGCGTAAGCCGAGGTACAAACCGGCGGGGTGATCTCAGCCACTACGCCATAGTACAACACGAACATATGACTCGCGATCGGTGGGATGCCAAGCTGTGCCAACGCGGGCTGAGCCACCGAAACCAGCATGATGTAAAGCGCCGTGGTCGGCACCCCCGCCCCCATCAGGATACAGGCAACAGCGATGAAGATCAGGCTGATGAAGAGCGTCAGATCCTCGACTGCGAACAACTCGAAGCTGCCGAAAGTCAGAAGGCTGTTGAGATCACCGCCAAGGTTCGCTGCGGCCTGCGTAACCATGAAACCGATCCGGAACCCGACGCCGGTGGTGTTGATCACACCGATGACGATGCCGACAGCTGCCGAGGCCGCGCCCACGGCCAGCGCGTATTTCACGCCGGTTTCAAGCGTATCCGCCATTTCCGTGATTGTCGTGCGGCCCTGTGGGTTGAATGTGGCGATGACCGATCCCGCAATGAGGATGAGGGACATCGTCAGATCAAAGCCATCGCCGGCATATTTCCACAGTACAAAGGCGATGAACGCTGCGGGAATTGGCAGAGTCAGCGGCTCTTTGTAGCGGGCCATACCAGCGATCAGTGCCAGGGATATACCGCAGAACGCAGACATATAGGGGGTGTACCCCGAGAACAGAACCACCAAAAGCCCGACCAGCGGAACGATGTTGGCCCAGCCTTCGCGCCACACTTCGCCAAGCTTCGGCAGCATTTCCTTGGACAGACCCTGCAGGTTCAGGCGGCGCGCCATCAGATGCACCACTGTGAAGACGCCGGTATAGTGCAACAGCGCCGGAAAGATCGCCGCAATGACAATCGTGGTATACGGCACTTCCAGGAATTCAGCCATGATGAAGGCCGCAGCGCCCATGATCGGTGGCGTGATCTGCCCACCCGCCGACGCCGCCGCCTCGACCCCGCCTGCGAAATGGCCTGGGTAGCCAAGCCGTTTCATGTTCGGAATGGTCAGCGCCCCGGTCGAGACGGTGTTCGCCACCGAAGAACCCGAAATCGTACCGAAAAAGGCGGACGAAACCACCGACACCTTGGCCGGGCCACCGGTATAGCGGCCCGCCAGAATGGTGGCATTGTCAATGAAGAGCTGCCCCAACCCGGTGCGCTGCGCAATCACACCGAACAGGACAAAGTGGAAAACGATCGTCGAGACGACCCAGAGCGTGACGCCAAAAATGCCTTCCTGCGGGAAGTACATCGAGCTGACGAATGTTTTAAATTTGACGCCAGGATGCTGAAGGATGCCCGGAAAGATCGGACCGAACAGCGCATAGGCCATAAAACAGCAGATGATCAGCGGCAGAATCCAACCCAGCGTCCGGCGCGCAATATCGAGAACCAGAACGATCAGGATGCAGCCGAATATCATGTCATAGGTGTTCGGATTTCCCATCCTGAAGGTCATTTCTTCTACACCAAGGAAGGGAATACCATGCCAGGCGAACCCCAGATAAAGTGAGGCCGCCACGCCCAAAACCATCAGCATCACATC
Organism: Ruegeria sp. BHSB058; assembly: GCF_059613285.1. Classification (NCBI taxonomy): domain Bacteria; kingdom Pseudomonadati; phylum Pseudomonadota; class Alphaproteobacteria; order Rhodobacterales; family Roseobacteraceae; genus Ruegeria; species Ruegeria sp. BHSB058. Next base: position 28,781 of record NZ_JBXWSF010000014.1, read on the forward strand.
CAGATAGGGCACGCCGCCCAGATGGAACGCACCGGTTTTCAGGTCGAACGAAGTTTTGGTCTTGATATGCGGGAACAACGCGTAAATCAGGATAAACAACCCCGACAGGTGCCAACCCATGTGCCAATAATCAGGCGGCAGTCCAAACCCTGCGGTCAGATAGTGGTACGTGGCATAGATCAGGGCCACATAACGCAGGAACTTTCCGAACCGGTCCGAAACTTCGCGTGTCGCGGCACCTTCGTCGAATTTCTCTTCGATTGCGGCCAGCTCTTCGGCGGACAGTTCCGGAGACTCGTGGTTTGGCGCGTTGCTCATGGCCCGCCCTCTCGCATCAAGTGTGGTGTGGGATTGATTGGGCGGCGCAGCTTACGCCCGCCGCCCAGGACTTGGAATAACCGAGGAGAGAGGGGTTACTCCAGAACGCCAGCTTCTTTGTAGAACTTCTCGGCACCCGGGTGCAGCGGGACGCCCAGATTTGCGATCCCGTCAAGCGCGGTATCCAGTGTGATTTGCTTGCCCTTGGCGTGGCCGTTATCCAACAAATTGCGGGTGTTGTCGTTCCACATTGCCTTGGTGATGCCATAGACCAGTTCGTCGGACAGGTCGGACGAAACCACCAGCAATGCCGAAACCGCCGGGGTTTTCACTTCATAGTCGACACCTTCATAGACACCGGCCGGAATCTTTGACGGGATATAGGCCGGGATGATCTCATTGATCTTGGCAAGATCCTCGTCGGTGAAGCTGTGCAGGTCCATACCTTTGGTCGAGGCGAGCTGAACCATCGCCGAAACCGGCCAACCGGCCGCATAGAAATAGCCGTCAAGCTGACCGTCAGCCAGACGTTCGGCCGACTGGCTGTTGTTCAGTTCGGCCTCTTCCATGTTGTCGCGGGTCACGCCCCAGGCCTCGAGCATCTGCAGGACTGCAACTTGGGTTCCCGATCCCGCCTGAGCGATGCCCACGCGTTTATCTGCCAGATCGCCAAGGTTGCTGATCGACGTACCCTTGGGCAGAACCAGGTGCAGGTCTTCGGGGAACAGGTTCGCGACGATACGCAGCTTGGGATGCGGCTTGCCTTCGAACTTGCCTTCGCCCAGATACATCGAACGCGTGACGTCCGCAGCCGCCAGACCAGCTTCAAGCTCGCCGTTCTCGACAGCGGTATTGTTGAACACGGACGCGGTGGTCGATTGTGCGATGGCGATCAGGCCCGGCACGCCGCACTGGCCACCTTCCTCACAAGGGCGCGAGCCCGGAGGGGACGAGATGCCGTTTGCGATGGTGCCGCCAATGGGGAAATAGGTGCCGCCTGCACTGCCCGTGCCAATGCGGAAGAAGGTCGGGTCCTGAGCATAAGCTGCGCCAGCTGCCAGAGTGGCTGCCAGAACAGCTCCGCCAAGATTTCTGATGAATGCCATTTTTGTCTCCCTTTGGTGTGATTGGACGTTAGGTCACGATCCTTATTCTGAAACGATGATCGAACTTTTAAATAAATGCAAATTTGATTACTTTAGGTTAGGCAAAGTTTTCCTTATGGATTTACGATGAATCTATCCCAAATCACTGCGTTTCGCGCTGTCATGAACTCGTCATCTCTGTCTGAGGCAGCACAGAAACTGGGCAGGACCCAACCTGCGGTCAGCCTGGCGATTCGATCTTTGGAAGATTCGCTGGGTTTGAAACTGTTCGAACGTCGGGGTCGCCAACTGGTTCCGGTACCCGAGGCCCGCTATCTTCTTGCCGAAACCAGCGATATTCTGGATCGTCTATCCACAGTGGCCGGAACCATGAAAAGTCTGGTCAGAGGCGAGCGCGGAACTTTGAACATTGCGTCGATGCCAGGTCCTTCGGCGTTTCTGTTGCCACGATTTATCAGTCGCGCTATCGGCGATGTGCCAGATATTCGCGTGTCCCTGTCATCACGGACCTCAATGCAAATCCGCGAATTGGCAGCGACGCAGGCTTTCGACTTTGGTTTTGCCGATCTTGCGGTCGGCCCGGGCGACGACCGCACATTTCAGCAGGAACTTATCACCGCAAACTGTTTTTGCGCGCTACCCCGCTGCCACCCTCTGGCCGAGCGCGACACGATTTCCTGTCAGGATCTGGACAGTGTTCCGCTGGGCACATTGCAGAGCTATCACGTGATGCACCAACGAACTCTCAAGGCTCTGCGCGACGCCGGAGCCACGCCGAACATACTTCTTGACAGCCAGTTTTTCGCCCCCTTGATGCAATTCATCAGCGCAGGGCGCTGCCTGTCCATCGTCGACCCCCTGACGGTCGTCAACGAACAAGAAACCAACACGACTCGAGGCGAGGTCGTCTTTCGCCCGATGCCCGACATTTTCAGGTACGAATACGTGATCCTGACCCCGCTTTATCGACCGCTCTCGCAACTTGCTAAAAAGATCAAGGAGGGTTGGCAGACCGAGGTTGTCGCACTCCTGGACAGTATCGGCGCGCACCCAGATATCTCCGCCATCGAAGACGAGACTGAAATCCCTCAGAATGCTGCTTCCAGGCCGGATTGATAACCGAACAACGCAGCCAGACCGCCCGTGTGCACGAACAGAACCCGACTTCCTTGCGCGATTTCTCCACTCGCCGTTAGGGCCGGGATGGCCGCAAAGGCCTTGGCCGTATAGACTGGGTCAAGCAGAATACCTTCCTGCCGCACCATCATTTCCATTGCAGATTTGGCGGCTGGTCCGAATTGCCCATACCCGGGTGCGAGCGCCCCGTCCCAGATGCGGATATCCTGCGACGTCACCGAAGACGCGTGCTCGGTCAACTCGCTCAACCGGTCAAGAACCTCGGCTATGCGCAGGCTCTGCGACTCGCGCGACCGGCGCACACAACTCCCGATGACGGTGGCCTGTCCGCCCGCCCCACGCAATCCGGTCAAAAGCCCTGTATGGGTCGCCCCGCTGCCGGAAGAAACGACAACAGTGTCGAAATCACCAGCTTGCGCCACAATCTCCTGTCCGGCCCGGACATAACCCAAGGCGCCGAGCGGCGGGTTGTTCACCGCGAGAGGAATGACATACGGATGACGCCCCGCCTCGCGCAGTTCTTCTGCCCGGGCACGCAAGGCCGCATCGGCACCCGCCTCGTTCTCGCCTTCAGGGTAGTGCATGATTTCGGCCCCAAGAACGCGCAGCAGTAGGACATTGCCAGAGGTCCGATAGATCTCGTCAACGCCATTCACACGCTCTTCAAGCTGCACGACGGTCTGCATACCCAGCGAGGCGGCGGCTGCAGCCGCAGTGCGAACGAAATTCGACTGGACCGCACCGGTAATCAGTATCGTGTCGGCATCCGCCGCCTGCGCCGCGCCCAGATAGTATTCCAATTGCCGGGACTTGTTGCCACCAAATGGTGCCCCGGCCAGATCATCCCGCTTGATCCACAGGTCGATGCCAAGATGCCCGGAAAGCCGCGGCAGGCGATAAAGCGGCGTGTTCGACGCGGCAAGGTCGGCACGAGGTCTGTCCATGAGAAGCTCTCCGAAACCCGGGATGATGTATGGAAAACCTAAACACCTCCCGCACGCCGGCACAAGCCAATCCGGCTATAGGGTCAATCCGGTCACCCGTCCCTCATATATTGCAGCCGCAGCCAGGCGCGGCGCGTACACGTCACCGACCAAACGAGGATGGATGCCCCTGGAACGCAGGTCATCGTGCAGGGTTCTGTCGACGATGTTGCCCGTGGCCAGAACCAGTGAGTCTGCCTCGATCCTGCTTTCTCGCCCAGACAGCAGGCAAAACACATTGGCACCGGAACCGGTCCATTCGGAAATCGCGCTTTCAGTGACGAACCGCACGCCAAGTGCGGTCAGTGACCGGCGCGCGGGCAAATCTGTGGCCGAGCGGATCAGGTCGCGCGCCACCATCGGGCTTGGTGTCACGATCGTTACGTCGTGCCCTGCCTCGGCCAAATGCCAAGCCGTGCCGATCCCGCGCCAGTTTCCGGCCTCATCCAGAACAACAACCCGCTTGCCCAACCTCGCGGCACGCCCCATGACGTCCTCGGGCGACCAGACATTCGCACCACTGGCGCCGGGCATTGCGGCCACATGCGGCAGCGCCTTTTGAAACCCGGTTTCCGCAGGCAGCGACCCCGTGGCCAGAACCACCTGATCCGCACCGATGCCTGAAATGTCATCCGCATCAAGAAACGTGTTGAACCGCAAATCAACGCCCAACTTGTCCAGTTGCCGACCATACCACGCAATAAGATCCGCAATTTGCGCCCTGCGCGGTTGCAATCCCGCAAGACGGAACTGACCGCCCAGTTCCGAGGAGGCCTCCGCCAGTAAAACCCTATGACCTCGCTCCGCCGCTACGCGAGCGGTTTCCAGACCGGCGGGGCCAGCCCCCACCACCAGAATGGTCTTGGGGTCGTCGGTTTTCGCGAAACGATCGCCGCCCCACAGATACTCATGCCCTGCAGAAGGGTTGATCAGGCACGATATGTAATAGTCACGCCCCCGCCGTCCCCAGCATTGTTGATTGCAGGACAGACAGCCGCGAATATCCTCGACCCGATCCTCTCGGGCCTTGGTGACCAGATGCGGGTCCGCGATCTGACCGCGCACGATCGAGACAAGATCGGCCTGCCCACCCCCTAGTAGAGCGTTGGCGTTCTCAGGCGTCCGGATATTGGCCTCAGCCGTCACCAGCGCATTCCGAACCACCTTTTTCAGGCGGATCGACAGGTCGACTCCCAGACCCTCCGGATACTGGAAACTGGGCAAGATCTTGTAGAAATCAAAATAGCTTCCTGAACCAACAGTCACATAGTCCATCAAACCTTCGGCGTCGTGCAAAGATATGATCTCGACCATCTCGTCCCGACTGAGGCAGACTTCGACTTCGGCATCGTCGTTGATCGCCAAGCCTACAATGAAATCCTCGCCACAAGCCGCGCGAATGCGGCGCAGGATATCGCGGGAAAACCGGGTTCGGTTTTCCAAACTACCGCCCCATTCATCCGTGCGCTTATTGGAAAATGGCGTCCAGAACTGATCAAGCAGACAGTGATAGGCCGCCCAAACCTCGACGCCGTCGAACCCAGCACTCTGGCATCGGATAGCAGCCTGAACGAAACCTTCGATCGTCTCCTCGATCTCGTCGGCGGTCATTTCGTGACTACCGTCACTATCGTGATAGCTGGGACCGCCCGAAGGTGACCAGTTGGCATGCCAACTGTTGTCCCAATCCCCATGCGCACCGACGTGATACAGTTGCTGTATCATCACCGCACCCTGCGCCTTGCAAGCTTCGGTCAGGCGGGCAAAGTGCGGGATTACATCGTCGCTGCAATGTCGGAAGTTGCCGCGGGTCAGAACCGCCGCCGGATGAACCGGCATCGGCTCTACCACGATCATCGCGGCCCCACCAATGGCGCGCTCCAGATAATAGCCCAGGTGTTGGTCACCCGGCACCCCATCCTGCGCCATATTGGTCGTGTGTGCGCCAAAGACGATGCGATTGTGCAAGGTCTTGTGGCGCAAGCGCACCGGGGTGAAGACGTGCTTGAGGCTCATGGCAAACCTGTGAACATGCGTATCAGATGTCTTTCACCAGCCGTAGAGCGTCATAGATTGCCGCATGTGTATTGCGGGCACTGACGGCATCTCCGATTCGAAACAGTTTGAAGTTGCCCTCAGGGTTGCGTGTTACTTCCTGCGGCAGACCCGCGATCAGCGCATCATAATCGACCGCCCCCTCGTTCGACGACAGCGGTTTGAGGTCGAAGTAAAGGTCGGCAAGCGGCATGGTGCCATAGTTCACCACAACCTGATCATAGGTCTTTTCGGACGTGAAGCCGCTGTAATCCGTACCAATCACTGCGCTAAGCTGGTTTCCGTCACGCTCAACGTCCAGTAGTCGGCGCGCGACAGTAAAGGTCGTTTCCTTATCCTGCAATGCACGCATATAGGGCACGAGGTTCATCCCCATGATGTCGGGCGCAAACATGCGGTCAGGCGTCATGACTTCAACCTTCGCACCCGCACTTGCCGCAACTTCGGCGGCCATAAGGCCGGGGTGATCACCACTTTCGTCATAGACAAGCACGTTCTGGCCAGGTTTCACATCACCCGAAATCATGTCCCAGGCACTGACCAGAAGGTCGTTTTCCTTTTTGCTTTCAAACAACTCGGTGTTGGCAATACCACCGGTCGCCACGATTACCACATCCGGGTTCAGCGCGGTGATATCCTCGGACTCGGCCCAGGTGTTGAAACGGAATTCGACGTCGCGCGCGGCGCATTGGGCCATGCGCCAATCGATGATGCCGATCATCTCGCGCCGGCGCGGGTTCTGTGCCGTCAGGCGCACCTGGCCACCCGGATCGGGTTGCGCCTCGAACACGGTGACGTCATGCCCCCGTTCGGCGGCCACACGAGCGGCCTCCAAACCTGCGGGACCGGCCCCGACGATCACCACTTTCTTGCGTGTTTCAGCGGGTGATATTTCGTGCGGCATGGTCAGCTCGCGACCCGTGGCGGCATTGTGCATGCACAGCGCCTCTCCGGCCTGATAGATCCGGTCAAGGCAATAGGTAGCGCCCACACACGGGCGGATATCGTCTTCGCGCCCCTCGACAATCTTTCTGACGATGTGCGGGTCCGCCATATGCGCGCGCGTCATGCCCACCATGTCCAACAGGCCCGAGGCAACGGCATGGCGCGCTGTAGCCACATCGGGGATTTTCGAGGCGTGGAACGTTGGCAGGCCGGTCGCCTTCCTGACCTCACCGGCGAAATCCAGATGCGGCGCATTCTTCATGCCCTGAACCGGAATCACATCGGTCATCGCCGGGTCAGTATGAATACGCCCCCGGATCACGTTGAGAAAATCGACCATGCCGCTATCGGCAAGGCGTTTGGAGATTTCCAGCCCTTCCTCTGGCGAAATGCCGCCCTCCTCTGCCTCGTCGGCTGTATAACGCAGGCCGACAATGAAGTCGTCGCCTACCCGTTTGCGGATGTGGCGCAATACGTCGAGAGGCATCCTCAGTCGGCTATCCAGTGTCTGTCCGCCATAAGGACCTTCCAGATCGTTGGTGAGCGGCGACCAAAACTGGTCGAGCAGGTGGCCATAGACCTGCAATTCGATCCCGTCCATACCGCCTTCTTTCATCCGTTCGGCGGCATCGGCAAAATCCGAGATAATGCGCTCGATGTCCCAGTCCTCGGCAAGCTTCGGGAACGATCTGTGCGCAGGTTCGCGATGTTTCGACGAACTGACCGACGGCAGCCAGTCGCCCTTGGCCCAGCCGGTACGGCGGCCCAGATGGGTCAACTGGATCATTACCGCGCATCCGTGTTCGTGGCAGGCATCCGTCAGATTCCTGATCCACGGCACCACCTCATCCTTGTAGGCGAGGATATTGTTGAACACCGGCGGGCTGTCCTTGGAGACCGCCGCCGAGCCGGCCGTCATCGCCAGCGCCACGCCCGCCTTTGCGCGCTCCGCATGATAGGCGGCGTAACGGGCTTTCGGCATCCCGTCCTCGGGATAGGCCGGTTCATGACTGGTGGTCATGATGCGGTTGCGCAGGGTCAGGTGTTTCAACTGATAGGGCTGCAGCAGCGGGTCTTTGGACATGACTTTTCCCTCAGTACCAGGCGTCGGCCATTGCGGCTTTCTTTCGAGCGACGAAATCCTTCAAAGCTTCATCGGTTGCTTCATCCATGGCGGGCGCCTCATAGGCGTTCAGCAGGTCTTTCCAACGCTTGTTGGCGCGTTGGGCGTAATCCACACCGCCCTGTTCTTCCCATGTCTCGAACGGCTGATCGTCGTTCAGTCCACTGTCCCAATAGGCGGTTTCGTAGTGGCGCAGGGTGTGATCGGTTCCAAACAGGTGTTCACCGGGTCCGTTCTGCGCCAATGCCTCAAAGCCCAGCGTATCCTCGTTAACGTCGATACCCCTCAGATAGGAATGAAGTGCGCCGCACATATCGGTGTCCATTACGAACTTCTCGTAGGACATTGACAGCAAGCCATCAACAAACCCGGCCGAGTGCAGAATGTAGTTGGCCCCGCCCTGTACCGCCGACATCATCGACATCATAGCTTGCTGCATCGCTTGCCCGTCAGGCGCCTTGGAGGTCGAGAAGTTGCCCGCACAACGCAGCGGCATGTTCAGGCGTCGAGCCAACTGTCCCATGATCAGGGAACCAAGCGCGGGTTCCGGTGTGCCAAAGGTGGGCGACCCCGACCGCAACGACATCGACGAGAGGAACCCGGCCAGAATGGCAGGCGAACCCGGCCGCACCAACTGGGTCAGCGCACACGACGCCATCGACTCCGCCAGACACTGCGCCACTGCCCCGGCCATGGTCAGCGGCGACACTGCACCACCCAGCAGAAACGGCAGATGGATTGAACCCTGCCCCGCCTCGGCATAGGTTCGGATTCCCGCAGTCGTCACCCCGTCCAGAACCAGCGGCGAGGTTGTGTTGAAGTTACCCATGATCACGCAATTTTGGTCGACGAAATCAGACCCGAATAGAATGCGGCACATCTCGATGCTGTCGGCGGCGCGTTCAGGCGCGGTGATCGACCCCAGAAAAGCCCGGTCTGAATACCGCATGTGAGCATAGACCATGTCGAGGTGCCGTTTGTTCACCGGAACATCGGTCGGCTCGCAGATGGTGCCACCCGAATGGTGCAGCCAGGGCGAGGATTGCGCCAGCTTCACCAGATTCTCGAAATCGGCGATGCTGCCATACCGCCGCCCCTTGTCCAGATCCATCACGAAGGGCGAACCATAAGACGGCGCGAATACCATTGCATCGCCGCCGATCTCGACATTATTGGCCGGGTTGCGTGCGCATTGGGTAAAACGCGCAGGCGCCGACCTCAGCAATTCCCGCACCATTCCCGGCTCGAATCTCACGTTCCACGCCTCGGCGGACACATCAGTCACAGTTGCCCCGGCCTGCTGGTACAGTCGCACGGCTTCGGCATCCTCCCGCACCTCGATGCCGATCTCGGCCAGGATGCGTTCCGCCGTCGCCTCGATCCGATCCAGGCTTTCCTCGCTGGCAAGATCATAGGTGGGAATGCGACGGGTGATATAGGGCACTCGCAGATGCAGGTTTTGCCCCGGCTCAGCCGAACGCGAGGGTTTTCCTGAATTGCGGCGAGAACGACGAGAGCGGGTTACGGGCTCAGCTGTCATAAGGCGATTCCTGGCACAGGGTTGCGTCTATTGACATATGTGTTGCTTATCTTGACACATGTGTCAATATTGTTGTGCACCCCTCACGGACCTGATACGGCGCTCAGATGATCGAAGAGTTGAAACATGGTGGAACAGAAGCCGCATGGCTGACGGCGGCTTATGAGTTGCTGACGGAAAGCGGTGTCGAGGCCGTCAAAGTCATGCCGTTGGCCAAGCATCTCGGTGTCGCGCGCTCAGGGTTCTATTGGCATTTCAAGGACCGCGACGCGCTGCTCGAAGCGATGATTCGCCACTGGGAAGATAAAAACACCGGCAATCTGGTCGCACGAACCGAAGCCTATGCCGAAAGTATTGTCGAAGCGATGTTTAACCTGTTTGACTGCTGGCTGGACGACACGCTGTTCGACGCCAAGCTTGATCTGGCCATCCGCAACTGGGCGCGCAACGACCCGGCGCTGGAACCGCGCCTGAACGCCGCCGACAAGGCACGGCAGAATGCGCTGGTCGCGATGTTCCTGCGATTCGGGTACGCGAAATCGGCGGCCGAAGTCCGGGCTTTGACCGTGATGTACACGCAGGTCGGCTATATCTCGATGCGGATTGAAGAGAACCGGGAAACCCGGATTACAAACATGCCCGACTATGTCGAGGTATTCACGGGTGTTAAAGCGAGCGAGGCGGATTTCGAGCGATTCAAGTCGCGCCACGCCACTTGATCACAGCGCATTGCCGACGATCCGCGACGGTGCCTCACCACCACATAACCGACTATTCTATCCGCCCCTAAAAAACGGCGGCTCAGAGAGCCGCCGGAGTGTCAGGGAGACAAAATTCGGTACTATTGCGCTGCCATCGGCATTCTGGCGATCTGGCACCGTTGCCAGAGTTTAGACAGCGCTCCGACCAGATGATCGATATCCTCATCCGTGTGCACCGGAGACGGCGTGATACGCAGACGTTCGGTTCCCTTGGGAACCGTGGGATAGTTGATGGGCTGGATATAGATGCCGAACTCTTCCAGCAGCGTGTCCGAGATGAATTTGCATTTGACCGGATCGCCCACCATCACCGGGATGATATGGCTGGGGTTGGGCAGATGCGGGATACCTTCAGCGTCCAGACGAGCTCGTACCTGTTCGACGCGCGCCTTCTGCGCATCACGTTCAACCGGCGATTGCTTCAGGTGACGTATCGAAGCAGCTGCGCCAGCGGCAACAGAAGGTGGCAAAGCCGTGGTAAAGATGAACCCGCTAGCAAAGCTGCGCACGAAATCGCATAGCGCAGCAGAGGCGGCAATGTATCCGCCAACCACACCGAATGCCTTGCCCAGGGTTCCTTCGATCACCGTCAGGCGGTCCATCAGACCCTCGCGCTCGGCAATACCGCCGCCGCGCGGGCCATAGAGACCTACGGCGTGTACCTCGTCCAGATATGTCATGGCACCGTATTTATCTGCCAGGTCGCAGATTTCCTTGATAGGCGCGATATCGCCATCCATGGAATAGACCGATTCAAAGGCAATCATCTTGGGCGCCACCGGATCGGCGGCGGCCAGCTTTGCCTCAAGATCCGCAAGATCGTTATGTTTCCAGATTATCTTTTGCGCCCGCGAATGACGGATGCCCTCAATCATCGAGGCGTGGTTCAGCGCGTCCGAGAACACGATAAGACCGGGAATTTTCGAGGCCAACGTACCCAGCGCCGCCCAGTTCGAGACATAGCCCGAGGTAAATAGCAGCGCCGCCTCTTTTCCATGCAAATCGGCCAGTTCGCCCTCAAGAAGAACATGGTCATGCGTGGTGCCGGATATGTTGCGCGTCCCCCCGGCTCCGGCCCCGCAGCGGTCGAGCGCATCGTGCATCGCAGTCAGCACTTTCGGATGCTGCCCCATGCCCAGATAGTCGTTCGAACACCAGATCCGCACATCGCGCTGAACCGGCCCGTCGGTCTGCCGCGCATTCGGGAAGGCACCGCAACGGCGCTGGAGGTCGATGAAGACACGATAGTTCCCCTCGTCCCTCAGCGAATCAAGGCTCTGGGTGAAATAACGCTCGTAATCCATGACTGGCTTCTCCCGGGTATTCTGAGGTTCCCCGCAGACTAGGGCGAGGATCCAGCGCGCCAAATGACAATTGTCAAGTGGCCGCACGGCATTGACTAACAGCGCGCGAAAATGCAGGTGCGCCACACGACTCTTTGCATTAGCTTGGTCGGGGACGGACAAAATGGCCCATAAAGCCTGTCGACGGACGAGAGGGGAAAAGCGCTTGGCGCACGAAGCACAAAAGGCAATCGCACGGCAATCCGTGCTGGTTCGCTCATTGCCGGATCAGCATGTGGACACCCTGCTGAGCCACGCCATCTGGCGTAGCTATGACCGGGGCGAGACGATATTTCTGCAAGAAGAAAAAGCGCAGGCCATCCATGTCGTGATCAGTGGCTGGGTCAAGCTCTTTCGCATGGCTCCGACAGGGGCCGAAGCCGTGGTAAGCGTCTTTACCCGCGGTGAAAGCTTTGGCGAAGCCGTGGCGCTGCGCAATATGCCGTATCCGGTCTCTGCCGAGGCGGTTTCGACCTCCGAAGTGATGCACATCCCCAGCCATGTCTTCATCTCGCTGATGAAGGAAGACCCCGAGATCTGCGTCTCGATCCTGGCATCGACATTCACGCATCTGCACTCACTGGTCGCTCAGTTGGAACAGCTCAAGGCGCAAACCGGGGCGCAGCGGGTTGCCGAGTTCCTGTTGAACCTGTGTGACACAGCAAATGGCACATGCGATGTAACCTTGCCGTACGACAAGATGCTGATTGCCGGACGTCTGGGCATGAAACCGGAAAGCCTGAGCCGCGCGTTCTCCCGCCTGAAAAGCGCCGGAGTGACGGTGAAAAGAAACCACGCCGAAATCGCTGACATCGAAATGCTGCGCGATTACGCCGAAAGCGATCCTGCCGAGAACTGGAGCCGGTGATGAGCGAGCGAATGAACAAAGTGCTTGCGGCGGTCGACGCTGCAAATGAAGCTGATCCAAACAGGGAAGAGGGTCGTCCCGAAGCTCTGCTATATGGTGAAAGGATGAGCTCGGAACTGAACCGGTTGTTCCCCGACGCCTCCGAAATCCTGCAGATTGCCGCACGCGGCCAGCATGTGGAACGCTGGAAGCTGGCTCGGACACAATATCCCGAAGGTCGCGCCGGTTATCTGGCCTGGCGCAAAGCGCAGGGCGTGCATCATGCGGATGTGGTCATGCGGCTGATGGCCGAGGCCGGGTATGACGCCGAAGAAGTCGAAACGGCGGGTCGTATGCTGCGTAAAGAGGGTATCAAGCGCGACGAAGAAGTTCAGGCGCTTGAGGATGTGATCTGTTTCGTATTTCTCAAATGGTATTTTTCCCCGTTTGCCGAAAAGCACTCCGCCGAAAAAATCCAACGCATCGTGGAAAAGACTGCCCGCAAAATGTCGGTCGCAGCGCGGTCTCGAGCCCTCGGCGAATTTGATCTGCCCGAAAACCTGGCCACAGCGTTCCAAAGCTGAAGGGCGGCGGTCAGATCAGATAGAGGCCAAAGACAACGGCAGTGAACCCGGTCAGGACCATGGTGAACCCCCGCAGCCAGCTTGGGCTTTCTTCGAGCGCCAGATAACGGGCGAGGATAACGCGTGATTTGGCGAGCGCCAGAACCAAGATACCCGCGCCGACAACCTTGGGCGAAACGGGCAGAATGGTCAGCAGCGCCGAGGCAAAGCTGAGCATCAGAAGAGCAACCCACGCGCCCGTTAGGCGGTCTGTGTCTCTGTTTCTGGAATGAGAAGAAACCATTTTCGTCACCCCAACAGATAGATCACCGGAAACAGCAGCACCCATACAAGGTCGACCATGTGCCAGAACTGCGACCCCGCCTCGATATTGGCAGGGTCGTCGCGCCAGGCGACCAGCAGCAGGATGCCGGTTCCGGCCAGAACGTGCGCGGCGTGAAATCCCGTCAGCAGATAGTAGAACATGAAGAACGGGTGGGTGTCGAAACCGATGCCATCAGCCGCCTTTCCGGCATATTCCACTCCCTTGATGATCAGGAACAGGACCCCCAGAAGGGCCGCTGAAATCAACGCAAGGCGCGGGGCTTTGCGTTGCCCCTCGCGGCGCCATGCAAGCGCCTTTGCCGCCAGGTAACCTGACGTGACCAGCACCGCAGTGTTAAGTGCAGCGCCAGTGCGATAAAGATGCGACTGCGCCTCGGCAAAACCCGCCGGATCAGTCAGGCGCACCCCCATGAAGGCGATGAGTCCAGCGCCAAAGACCAGCAACTCGCTGATGATCAGCACCCACATGAGCAACTCGCCAGGAAGCTCATCAATCAGGGTGGCGTCGCTCATGCGCCGACCAATTGACGATAGATCTGCGGCAACGCCATAGTCAGGCGGTTCGGGTCGGGGATGACCGCAAAGCCGCCCTGCCCGAACATGCGTGGGAACCAGCTTTTGCCTGTCTTGTCGATGGTTACACCAAAGACGGACTGCCCGGCGCGGCGTGCCTCTCGAACCGCCATGCAGGTGTCTTCGATACCGTGGCGGCCCTCGTAGTGGTCCAGATCGTTGGGCTTGCCATCTGTGATGACCAGCAGCAGGCGTCGTTTGCGGGACTGACTGGCCAGATCGGCCGAACAGTGCCGGATCGCCGCACCCAGACGGGTATAGTGGCCGGGCCGCAGCGAGGCGATGCGCTGTTCCACTGCGGGTCCCATCGGCTCGTCAAACCCCTTGCAGCGCTGGATATACACCCGGTGACGCTTGAGCGAGCTGAAGGCATGGATCGCGAAATCGTCACCGCATGCGTTCAAACCCCACGCCAGCGCCGCCAGCGCCTCACGTTCGATATCGATGACGGCACGGCCCGCGACTGCACTTTCGGTCGAGCGGCTGACATCCAGAACAATCGATACCGCCAGATCGCGCGCCTCGGGTCGCGACTGCATCCAGACCCGTTCGGTTGCTTCGCCATTGGCGAGACGGTCCACCTGGGCCCGTACGGCGGCCTCGATATCCAGTTGATCGCCATCCAGGTGACCACGGGTCATCACGCGCCCCGGGCGCAGGGCCTCGAACTGGCGCTTGACGGCGCGGATGCGGCGGGCGGTGGCGGGGTCTTTGCCAAACTCAGCGGCATCTTCGCGGATATCGGCATCCGAGGTGAGGACATTCACGTGATCCGGCAGGTACTGGCCCGACCGCACGTCCCACTCCGGATAAAGAATGCGGCCTGACGATCGCTCGCGATCCACGTCTTCGGGCGCGAGGTCGAGGTGCAGTTTCAACCGTGTCGGCGGTGCCTTGGAAATCTGCCCCAGACCGATCTCGTCCTGATCGTCGGCTGCTTTCTTGGCATTGTCCGGGTCGTCGTCATCGACGCGGCGGTTGAGGTTCAGGAACTCGGCCCAGCTTAGAATCGCCTCGAACTTGTGCAGAATGAAGCTGTCGTTGCGCTCTGCCTGGTCGGATTTACGGCGGCGCGCCCGGTGGGTTTTCTCGCTCGACTCTTCCGGAGGACCATCGGTGTCGCGGCTTTCCGCCTCGTGATGTTCGGAAAAGGCAACCGCACGCAACTCGGGCCACAAGGCGACCGGGCGGAAGGGCTGATACCCGCGCGGGGCGGTGAGGTCGGCATCGACGGCCCACAACTGCTCAGCCTTGGAGGACAAGGGCTCTGAATTCCCCAACATTTTCCGGATCAGTTCCTCAACTGCGGCCTCAACCGGCGGCAGGTCCGGAACCTCGCGCTGATGCAGCATCCCCTTGCAAAGCTCGTCATAAAGCGGACGCAGACCCGGTGCATTGTCGAAAGTTTCCGTCACCATATCCCTGGCGGCATGCAAGGCACGCAAATCTGCACGCAACAGGTCTTCTTCGTCGATGCGGGTTCCGGCATGGGCTGCAGCGGCAGCAAGCCAGACGTAAAGTGCGCCGTTGGCCTCACGATAGGGAAAGATTGCCAGCCGGTCCGGCAGGCGCAAAACCTCGCCGTCGAACGAGGCGCGCGGCAACAGCTCGGCCTCGGTCGCCAGACGACGGCGCCAGCCTAGCCGGTGGCGGGAAAGCTCAGGCGAAACCGGGCGCAGCTCGACACCCGGACTTCCGCCAAGCCCCCGGAAAAGAACGGCCAGCCGCCCCGCGACCTGCGACAGGTCGACCGCGGCTCCAACGTGCACCTCAGGTGCATCAAGGCGGCTGGCGAGGGTGTGCCACAGTTTCCCGATGGTTTCTTCGGGTTCCCATGGCTCAAAGTCGATCTTGACCATCGGTCGGCCTCACCCAAAGACGGCCGTGACAAGATCGAGGAGCCCGCGTTTGATATCCTCGTCATCGGTCAGAGGTTCGATCATGGCGGCCAGAATGGCGCGATCGGTGGACATGCCCTGCGCGATCAGCGTCGCGGCATAAACCACAAGGCGGGTGGAAACCCCCTCCTCAAGGTCCTGCCCCTTGAGACCGCGCAGCTTGTTCGCCAACCGGATCAGCGGCTTGCAGCGTTCCAGCGACAACCCACTTTCTTCGGCCACGACTTTGGCCTCCAGTTCCGGAGACGGAAAGTCGAACTCAACCGAAATGAATCGTTGGCGGGTGGAAGGTTTCAGGGTTTTCAAGATGTTCTGGTAGCCCGGGTTGTAGGATGCCACCAACATGAAACCGGGCGCGGCCTCAAGCTCTTCACCGGTACGGTCGATCGGCAGGATGCGCCGGTCGTCGGTCAGCGGGTGCAGCACCACGGTCACGTCCTTGCGCGCCTCGACCACCTCGTCAAGATAGCAGATAGCACCCTCGCGCACCGCGCGGGTAAGCGGCCCATCGACCCAGACGGTTTCCCCACCTTTCAACAGGTAGCGCCCGATCAGGTCGGCGGCGGCCAGGTCGTCATGGCAGGCCACGGTATAAAGCGGACGACCAAGTTTGGCGGCCATGTGGGCCACAAACCTGGTTTTGCCGCATCCTGTCGGACCTTTCAGCAGGACCGGCAGACTGTTGTTATATGCAGCGGTGAAGACATCGCATTCATCACCCTGCGAGAGGTAGAAGGGGGCGTCAGCCGCCCCCGTTCCGAGTTTCATGGAGCCGTCCATCCTCATTACTCCGCTGCCACGTGGTCAGGGTCCTTGTCGAGGCGGTCACGCTCAAGCGGACCAGGTTCGACCAGCTCCTTGCGCGGCACCCAGATCGAGTAGATGAAGAGCAACGCGCCAATGACAACCACCAGACCTGCACCGAAGCGCATCCAGTAGAAGATGGCAACCTGATCCTGCACATCCATGTAGTAGTCGCCTACCACACGCTGCATGTGCGTTTGAACAGTTCCCGCAAAGGTCAGCACGAAAGTCATGAACACCATGCCGCTGGTCATCAGCCAGAACGACGCCATGTTCAGTACCTGGTTATACGGATCGCGGTTCAGAAGGATCGGCATCGCATAGCTGAAGATCGCGCAGTTCAAGGCCACATAGGCACCGTAAAAGGCCAGGTGACCATGGGCTGCGGTGATCTGTGTCCCGTGGGTGTAATAGTTCACCCCGTGCAGCGTGTGCAGGAAGCCCCAGATGCCGGCCCCAAAGAAGGCAAGCGTGGCACAGCCCAGCGACCACAACAGCGCGGCCTTGTTGGGGTGGTCACGACGGCCTTTCCAGACCATGACAAAGGCGAATGCCATCATGCCGAAGAAGGGGATCACCTCAAGGCTCGAGAAGATCGAACCGATCCACTGCCAGTAACCGGGAGTACCGATCCAATAGTAGTGGTGGCCGGTGCCCAGGATGCCCGAGAAGAGGGCGGCAGCAACGATGACATAAAGCCATTTTTCGACGATCTCACGGTCAACGCCCGTCAGCTTGAGCATCAGGTAGGCCAGGATCGAGGCCATGATCAGTTCCCAAACGCCTTCAACCCACAGGTGAACCACGTACCACCAGTACTGCTTGTCAAGGCTGAGGTTCGAGGGGTTGTAGAAGCTGAACAGGAACAGCAGCGCCAGCCCCCACAGGCCCAGAAGCAGGATGTTGGTGATTGCGGTTTTCTTGCCCTTCAGCACCGTCATCGAGATGTTGTAGAGGAAGATCAGTGCCGCAACGACGATACCAGCCTTGACCCATTTGGGTTGTTCAAGGAACTCGCGGCCTTCTTTACCCAGCAGCCAGTTACCTTCGAACAGGTTGAAGACATAGGTCAGAACCACGCCCAGCGTACCGACCACGAGGATCAGCAACTGCAGATAGGCCAGCTTGGGCGAGTGTATTTCGCGCTCCGCCTCTTCCGGGATCAGGAAATAGGCGGCGCCGAAGAAGCCAAGGATCAACCACACGATCAATGAGTTGGTGTGCAGCATCCTCACGATGTTGAACGGCAACAGCTCGGAAAGCGTGTTGGGCGCAACATAGATCCAGCCTGCGAGCAGACCGCCCAGCACCTGGATCGCAAACAGCGCCATGGCTACGGCAAAGTAGACCAGAGCGATTTTTTGGGATTCGTATTTCATTTCTCCGTTCCCTCCTTAGCCCGCGTCATTCGGGGGCCAGCCCTGAGCGTCGATATTGTCCGTCCAGATCAGGAAGTTCGCGAGATCCCGGATATCTTCGTCGCTGAGGTTGAATTGAGGCATCTGACGCCGGCCCTCGATGCCCGTGGGCTGCGCCTCCATCCACCCTTTCAGGGTTTCAAAAGCCGCCTCGGGGTCGTCCAGTACGCCCCAACGGGTCATCACATTGGCGACTTCCGGGGCGAAATATGCACCTTCGCCCAGAATCGAGTGGCAGTTGATGCAGGCATGTTTTTCCCAAACATGCTTGCCCCGGGCCACACTGTCGTCGAGTTTGGCCGCGTTTTCCGACCCGATGATGTACAAGTGTGAGTGGGCCGATAAGGCCAGAAAGATTAGTATGAAGAACAGGGACCCGCCATAAAAGATATTGCGGGCCATGCTCTTTGTCATGACTTCGCGCATTGCGCTCTCCTTTGCGCCGCATTGCTGGTGCAAGGAAAATGGCCGCTGGCGCATAGGGACGCCTTAACCAAAGTCAAGACTTCCAGGCATGTTTCGGCCTGTATTGGCGAATTTCCGAAAATGTCGACACTCCCCGGCGGCGGGCCCCAACTTCTGCAATTGCGTCGCAAAATCACATCATACTGTTATCATTGACAAAAACACGAAGCATCCCTATCTCGACGGCATCGGGGAGTAGCAACCGCAAGCGTGCGGGGGCGTGTCAACACACCCGCGGGATATCCGCGTGGCACGCCCGGTCTCGGGACTGTCCCAGGCTCAGCAAGACCGTGGTGATTGGACTCTGCGGGCGGATTCCAAATGGCACCCGGTTCGGCCCACGAGGATGCGCGCATGACCCCGATCACAATCGGCCTGCTGGCCTTGACCATGTCAATAGACGCCTTCGTCGCCTCCATCGGCCGCGGCGCGGTGCGACAGGGCGCGCCGCTTGCGAGCGCCCTGAGGACAGGCGCGGTGTTTGGCCTTGTTGAAACGGTCACACCGCTGCTCGGCTGGGCCCTCGGAGTCGTTGCCAGCCAGTACGTGCAGGCGTTCGATCACTGGATTGCATTCGCGCTACTCGGCCTGGTCGGAATGCGAACAATCATTCATGCGGGCCAGCGCGATGGCGACGGCGGCGCACCCAGGCTGCACTCCCCACTTGCCTTGCTTGCAACGGCCATCGGCACATCTGTGGACGCCATGGCTGTCGGTGTGTCGCTTGCCTTTATAGACGTGGACATCGTGATCATCGCTCTGGCCATCGGTCTGGCAACTATGACGATGAGCACCACTGGCGCTCTGACCGGCCGGTTGCTGGGTCAGCGCTTTGGGCGCAGCATCGAGGTTTTTGGCGGCTTGATCCTGATCGGTCTCGGTCTTGCGATTCTGCTGGAGCACCTGACAGCCTGAGGATTCGGTTTTTTCTGGACCCGACCGACACATTCGTTCCAATCTTCGCCTAATAAAATTCGGTGTGAGAATGCCAAATAAACGTCTGCAACCAGTCTGCGCCTTCGATTTTTCGGGTGAACGCGCACAGATCATCGTCGATAACTGGCCCTTACCCATGCCACCCAGTGAAAAAACGTACCGGTGGCTTCATCTCAATCTCGCTGACGAGGCGACAGGCCAGTGGGTCAAAGAAAACCTTCCGGCGGTGGTTGCGTCCGCATTAACCCAATCCGAAACGCGCCCACGATGCGATGCTTTGCAAGATGGGCTGATCCTCAACCTGCGCGGCGTAAACCTGAACCCCGGTTCCAGCCGCGAGGACATGGTGTCACTGCGGATGTGGATCACGCCCAACGCCGTGATCTCGGCACGCACCCGAAAGATCTGGGCGGCCGACGAAATACATCGCAAGGCCACGGCTGGCACGGGCCCGGCTTCGGTCGGTGCGTTTCTGGTCGAACTTCTGCACGGACTGTCCCACCGAATCGAAATCGTTTCCCTGGAACTGGATGACCAGACCGACGGATTGGAAGAAGAAGCCCTGGAAGGAACCGTGGATCTGCATGACCGCCTCAGCGCCCTGCGCCTGACCGTCATCAAGATGCGCAGGTTCCTGCACCCGCAACGCGAGGCGCTGGATGCGCTCTTGCGCAACGAAGCGCGGCTGCTTGACCCTTCCGAAATCATCAACCTGCGCGAGGCAGTCAACCGCACCCGACGCACTCTGGAAGAACTGGACGCAACCCGCGACAGATTGGCGGCGGTCCAGGATCAGATTGCCTCGGAACAGGTACGCCTGCTGGGACGGAACAGTTATACCCTGTCGATCATCGCGGCGGTTTTCCTGCCGCTCGGCTTTCTGACGGGTCTCTTCGGCGTCAACATTGCCGGGATGCCAGGCACCGCCTCGCCGACCGCATTTTGGCTGCTAGCCGGAGGCTCAATCGCCCTTGGTATCACCATTTTCCTGCTGTTCCGGCTGCTCAAGTGGCTGTAAAGCGCGGCCCGGTCAATGCGGCCCACATGGACGCAATGTAAAGCGCAAAAGCCGTGACCCACAGCCCTCCGGTCACCAGCATGGCAACAAGGTACGCACCGTCCAGTTCCGCTCCGACCCACCTGAGCAAGGCCGCAACGGCCATAAGCGCATAGGCCAGAATCATTGGGAAGGGCGCGACCAGTTCACGCCCGGAATGCCCCAGCGACGCACGGCTCATGACTGCCAGTGTCATGCCGCCCACGCAACCAATTCCCAGAACATGCAACCCGGCGATTTCGCGTCCGATGCCCAGCGCCGACAGCCCCCAAAGCACCATGCCCAGTGCCAGCATCGCCAGCCCCAGGTGCAGGGACCACAGAATCGGTTGCCCCAGGCACCAGATGCCACCCCAGCGAGACAGCCGCAGGGCCTGAACCAGCCCGAACAGGATGGCGATCGGACCCAGCCCCCAGGCCGGGGTCCCCAACATAACCAGCGGCGGCAAGGCCAGCGCCAGGATCAGAGCCGTGCGCTCGACCAGCGGAAAGCTCCGGGGCCAGTGGCTTTCAGCAACACCCGAACGCTTCATCGCATTGCGGGTGAACGCGGGGGTGACGCGACCCCCAAGAACCGAGATCAGGGCGCAAATCGAGGTCAAGCCACCCCGTAGCCCGGCCTGTGCGCTGTCCTGTGTAATTCCCAGCCACTCAAGATGCACCAAAAGATCAGCGATCCAGAGATAGGTTAGAAAAAGCAGAAACATGATGTTCTGCGGTTTTGGGCGTTTCACCAACTGGGACAGGATCTTTATCGCCAGAACCGGGATAAAAGCCAGGTCGAGAACCGCCACCCAAACCGGGGGCATCATCCCCGAATACCAGACTGCCAGCCGCCCACCCAGCCACAGGCCAGCGGCCAGAGTGATGAACCCGCGCCGGGCGCCCGGTGTGTTGGTCCAGTTCGGCACCGCCGTGAGGAAAAATCCGCCAATCGCTGCAGTAGCATAGCCAAAGATCATCTCGTGGGCATGCCACAGGACCGGCACACCATCCCGCAGCGGCCCTTCAGCTATGCCGGCCAGATACATTGTCCAGATTATCCCGGTAAAAACACCATAGATACCGGCTGCCAGAAAAAAGATGCGAAACCCTTCACCCAAGACGCGACCAACGATCGACGACATTCCTGTTCTCCTTCGGCCCTGGCAATGGGCTGGGCGCAAATTCATTTGTTTTCTTAAACGGCCATCTGCGACACTTGGGTCCAAAATGCCCGCAGCAAAACAACTAGCGGGCAGATGAGGCGTCACACTTAACCAAAATCAATTGAATTCGGGATTTCAGGTCGCCCTGCGGCGGGATGACGCCCGTACGGATTCACGTTTCCGCGAACTCCGTTGACTTTTGTCAAGGCGGCACCGCCCCCGTTTGCCGCACATTCCGACCTGCCTCACCACGCATATGGAGAGTGATCATGTCACTTGGAATCAGCTACAACAAAACCGGACGCGCCCTGGGGGCTGGTCTGGCAATGCTGCTTGGCACTGTCGCCGCGCCAGCATTCGCACAAGAGCCAACCCTGAGCGAAGAAGCCTTCGAAAGCTCGAAGCAGCTTTACTTCGAACAATGCGCGGGCTGCCACGGCGTTCTGCGCAAAGGTGCCACCGGTAAAAACCTTGAACCCCATTGGAAAAAGACCGCCGCAGACGGCACCGTCACCGAAGGTGGCACCCTGAAGCTGGGGCAGGAACGCCTTGAGAAAATCATCGCCTGGGGTACCGAAGGCGGGATGAACAACTTCTCGGACATCATGACCGAGCAGGAAATCAAGGACATGGCGACGTACATCATGATGGACGCGCCGAAACCGCCCGAGATGTCCCTCGAGCAAATGAAACAGACCCGCAAGGTCTATGTCGAAGAAGCCGACTACCCGACCGAGCCTTTGCATGGCCGCAATTGGGAGAACTTCTTTGTCGTCATCGAACGTGACGTAGGCAAGGTGGCCGTGATTGACGGCGACACCAAGGAAGTACTGGCGCACATCCCGACCGGCTATGCCGTGCACGTGCTCAAGGCCTCCGAGCACCACAAGCTGGAAGAGCCGGAAAACCCTGGCCGCTTCTGGTACACCATGGGCCGCGACGGCAAGATGACCAAGATCGACCTCTGGCAGACGCCGGACAAGATGCTGGTTTCGGAAGTCAAGATTGCCTACGACGCACGTGACGTGGCCGTGTCCGGCGACGGCAAGTACGTCATCGGTGGGGGCTACTGGCCGCCGCACTTCGCGATTGTCGATGCTCAAACCATGGAACCGCTGAAAGTCGTCTCGACCCGCGGCACCAACGTCGATGGCGAATACGTCGAAGAAAGCCGTGTGGCTGCCATCTACACCACCCCGAACGAACCGACCTGGATCGTCGCGGTGAAAGAGCTGGGCCAACTGTGGCAAGTGGACTATTCCGACCTCGACAACCTGCGGATCGACAAGATCAACTCGGCCAAATTCCTGCACGACGGGTTCTTTGACCCGACAGGCCGGTACTTCCAGATCGCCGCGAACGCGTCGAACAAAATGGTTGTCGTGGACACCCAGACGCACAAGCTCGAAGCAATGATCGACACCGCAGCCCTGCCGCACCCCGGCCCGGGCGCCAACTGGGAAGACCCGAACTGCGGCCCGGTGGCCGGTACGACCCACCTGGGCGTCGGCACCGTGACCGTCTGGGGCAACGACCCAGAAGGCCATGCCGACAACGCTTGGAAGATCTGCTACGAAGTGGAAACAGACGGCCCCGGCCTGTTTGTCCGGACCCACCCGAACTCCAAGTACGTGTGGGCTGACCAGACCAAACACCCCGAGCCTGAAATCCAGCAGTCGGTGCAGGTCATTGACAAGGCGACCGGTGAGATCGTGAAAACGATCCAGATCACCGAGGACGAAGGCAACGCCGCGGTTCACTTCGAGTTCAACAAAGACGGCACCGAAGTTTGGGTCTCCAAATGGAACCTGGCCGACTCGAAAGAACCGAACGGTCAGATCGTGATCTTCGACGCGGAAACGCTGGAAGAGATCGGGCGGATCGATGGACTGTTTGCCCCGACCGGCAAGTTCAACGTCTACAACCGTTCGAACCACGTCACCTGATGTGACAGGAACTGCCATGGAAGGGGCGGGCAGATCGCCCGCCCCTTCCTCGTTCCCGGGCACGCGTGACCCAACTGTCACACAGGCCCGCGACCAAACAGCCAAAGCAACCGGCCTCTCACCCAAGGCCAGACAACAAAGCCAATACGGAGTCTGGACATGAACCAGCCCACGGACACGGAAAAGAAAAAACCGATCTGGCGCCGGTATTTCCTTTGGGGAATGCCCTTGGCCGGTATCGCCGGTGCATTTGTCGCCGGTATCGTCTTCTGGGGCGGTTTCAACACCGCAATGGAAGCCACAAATACCAAGGATTTTTGCATCTCGTGCCACGAGATGGAGAATTTCGTCTATCAGGAATATCAGGGCACGATCCATGACGTGAACCGCTCGGGCGTGGGCGCGGTCTGCTCCGATTGCCACGTTCCCAAGGATTGGACCCACAAGATCATCCGCAAGATCAAGGCCTCAAAAGAGCTTTACGGAAAGATGGTCGGCACCATCAACACCCGAGAGAAGTTCGAGGCCAAGCGCGTGCATCTGGCCATGAACGAGTGGGAGCGGATGAAGTCCAGCGATTCGCGCGAATGCCGGAACTGTCACGATTTCGAATCGATGATGCCCGAATTCCAGCGTCCCCGCGCACGTCAACAACACCTGAACGCGATGAAAGTGGGTCAGACCTGCATCGACTGTCACAAGGGTATCGCTCACTCGGACGCCCGCGAGCGCGCGGATGAAGAGTATCTGGAAAAACTCGAAACGCCGAATCCGGATTTCATCCGTGAGATTCCGGAAGAATACCTGGCAAGCCTCGCACGAATCGAAGCCAAGGAAGCCGCCGAGGCCGAAGCAGCAAACGCCGCCAAGAAGGCGCAGCAGGAAGCCGTACAAGCCCAGATTGCCGCTGCGGTCGAATCGGCGGTCGCCGAAGAGCGTGCCAAGGCCAACGGCAGCACAACCGAGGCCTCGACCGCTGGTGGTGGCGACGATGTCGCTTCCAACATCGACTGGAACTCGGTCGCCGCGACGGACATGAAACTGTTCTACCCTGGCCAAGCCTCGTTCGAATGGGTTCAGAACGGCAAGACCCACGGCGGCGCGCGTCCGCTAACCAAGGGCGGCGATCAATGCTCGACCTGCCACGCCAAGGAACTGGACACGATCGGCAACAAGATTGTCGCAGGCGGAGATCTGGAACCGACCCCGATTCCGGGCAAGCGCGGCGTGATCGATGCAACCGTTCAGGCGGCGCATGACGACGAAAATCTGTACATTCGCCTGCAATGGTCGGATGCGGGCCATAACCCTGCCCCGTTTGTCGACGGCGGCAAGATGGACCCCGACAACCAGATCAAGGTCGCCATGATGATCACCGGAACCGGAATTGAAATGGGCGATCAGGTGGGGTGCTGGGCCTCTTGCCACGCCGACAACACCTATATGCCCTTCGATCCGGGCGCGGATGGCGTGGCGGCAAACGGTGACGTCACCGCGCGGCTAACCGCCCAGAACACGGTCACTAAATACCTCAGCGAAAGCCGCACCGACATCGAAATCCGGGGTCGTGGGGATAAACCGCTGGGCGGTTGGGACAAGCTGAAGGCCGAGGCAGAGATCGAACAGTATCTCAAGGACGGCACCTTCCTCGACCTGATGCGTGTCTATGCCGACGGCAGTTCCTCAAATGGCTATCTGCTGGAGCAACGGGTCGTGAATGACGGCGAAATGGCCGCCTCGGCCAGCCTGTCGGGTGGTATCTGGACCGTGGTCTTTACCCGGCCGCTCGACAGCGGTGCCCCCGGCGACGTACCACTGGTTCCGGGTCAGACCTACACGGTCGGCTTTGCGATCCACGACGACTTTGCCGCTGCCCGCTTCCACCACGTCACGCTGAACACCAGCCTCGCATTGGATGATGACAGCGCGACCATTAATGTGGTGAAACAGTAAGTGCTTGCAGGGGCCGGACAACTCCGGCCCCTGTTCTTTCCGGAAAGGAGATCTGACAGATGCATGCCAAACACCTTCTTCCCGCCACCCTGCTGTCGCTTGCGGCAGCTTTTCCCGTTTTTGCCGCCGACGAAGACACGGCTGCAATCTGCGCCGAAGCCGAGGAGCGCTATGTCGAACTGTTCGGACAGCCCTCGGATACGGTCGAGGATGCCGAGATCGTATTGATGTACAAATACAATTTCTGCCCCGCGCAACTGACCGTCAAAACGGGAACAACGGTGCGCTGGGTAAATGTCGACAAGCGCACCAGTCACAGCGTGCTGCTGAAAGACGGAAGCGTGCCGGAGACCGACCGGATATTCCCCGAAGAAACCGTCGAGCTGACCTTTCTCACCCCCGGCCCGCAGGACTACCTGTGCGGCCCTCATTGGGAAACGCAGAACATGATCGGAATGGTCACGGTCGAACCCTGAACCAAGGCGACAATTCGGGCATGATCAAGGGGCGCGAGAGCAATTCTCGCGCTCCTTAACTTATGTCAAGGCGACTCCTTTTGCCATCGGCCAGTCTGCGACCATGGAACGCCAGGAATCCCCAGCCACACTCCCGTTTTCACTCGCTTTTTTGCGCGCGGACGGACTGTGTTCCGAGGGTCGGCGTCTGCGGAAGTTCAGGACAAGTGAGTTTGCAAATGAGCGGTAAGGTATTTCTGATCGGAGCCGGCCCGGGCGACCCTGAATTGATGACCCTGCGTGCGCTGCGGATGCTGCGCGAAGCCGATGTCGTTGTCTATGACCGCCTGGTTTCGCCCGAAATCCTCGCCATGAGCCCCGAGGGCGCGAGCATGATCCCGGTCGGCAAGGCCCCCAAATGCCATACCGTGCCGCAGGAGCAGATCAACGAGATACTGCTTGAACAGGCCCGCGCCGGACATACGGTAGCCCGCCTGAAGGGCGGCGACCCGGTGATTTTCGGCCGCGGTTCCGAAGAGGCCGCCTATCTGACGGCTCATGACATCGCGGTCGAATACGCGCCCGGCATCACCGCCGCTCAGGGCGCCTCCTGCTCGACCGGCGTGCCGCTCACCCATCGCGGGTTGGCGACCTCGGTGCAATATGTCACCGGCCACCGTCAGGCCGACAAGGTTCTCGACCTCGACTGGAAACGGCTGGCCGATCCGTCGACCACGCTCGTGATCTACATGGGTGTTGCCAATATCGGCCAGATCGCAATGGGCCTGATGACCGAGAACCTGCCCGGTTCGACCCCGGTTCTGGCCGTGGGCCGCGCCACCACGCCGGACGAGCGGCGCCTGGTGTCGCGCCTCGACCGCATCGCAACGGATGTTCGCGAAGCCCAACTGACCGCCCCTACTCTTTTCATCATCGGCAAGGTGGTGTCACTCTACGACGAGCGTCCCGTTGCCGACCTTATCGAACAGGCAACTGCCAATGCCTAGCTTCATGCAAATGCCGTCCGCCACACCCGGGCGGATCGGTTTTTCCTTTCGCGCCACGCTGACCACACTGGCGCTGGTCGCGACCTCGGCCATTGCCGCCGACGCACTCGACCCGAACGCCCTGAAACGTCTGGTGCATCAGGATTGCGGCTCGTGCCACGGCCTGTCGCTCAAGGGTGGGCTTGGCCCTGATCTGCGCTCCGAGACACTGCAACACTATGATCTGGACATTCTGACCGGCGTCATCCTCGACGGTATTCCGGATACGGCCATGCCCCCCTGGCGTCCGTTGATGAGTCAGGAAGAGGCCGAGTGGATCGCCCGTTACCTGCTGGAACCGGAGGGACAATGAAACGGATTGCATTCGGCCTGCTGGCCACGCTGATGATGAGCACTGCACAGGCCGAACCAATGGCCACCGGCGATCTCGGCCTCGTGATCGAACGTGCGACCGGCTCGGTCCTCCTGGTCGACCAGTCCGATCGCGCCGCATTGGCCCGGATCGAAGGCCTGGGCGATCTCAGCCATGCCTCGCTGGTCTATTCACCCGATGAAAGGTTCGCCTATGTTTTCGGCCGCGATGGTGGGCTGACCAAGGTCGACATAGTCACCCGCCAGATCGTGAACCGCGTCGTACAGGCGGGCAACGCCATCGGCGGAGCCATTTCGGATGACGGCAAACTGGTGGCCGTGTCCAACTACGAACCCGGTGGTGTGCGCGTGTTCGACGCCGACACGCTGGACATGGTCGCGGATATTCCCACCGACAGCAAAACCATCGGTCTGGTCGACGCGCCGGGCCGCCGCTTCGTGTTCACCATGTGGGACACGGGCGAAACATGGATTGCCGATTTCGCAAAAGGCGCGCCGGACATCACCAGGATCGCCGACATGGGCAAAAATCCTTACGACGCGCTGATCACCGCCAATGGCCGCACTTATATCACCGGTCTTTTTGGCGAGGACGGTCTGACCGCGCTTGACCTGTGGTCGGACAATCCCGAACCGATCCGCGTCCTACCGGACTATGGTCGTGGTCAAGAAGAAATGCCGGTCTACAAGATGCCCCACCTCGAAGGCTGGGCGCTGACGGGGCGCGAGTTCGTCCTGCCTGCTGTCGGCCATCACGAAGTTCTTTGGGTCGATGCCGACACTCTGACCGAGACCGGGCGCACCAAGACCCACGGCCAGCCCGTCTTTGCCATGGCCCGGCCCGATGGCCGTCAGGTCTGGGTCAACTTTGCCCACCCCCTGAACGATACGATTCAGGTGATCGACACCGTCACCAAGGAAATCATTCACGAATTCAAACCCGGCCCGGCGGTGCTGCACATGGAGTTCACACCACGTGGGCACGAGGTGTGGATCAGTGTCAGAGATGCCGGAAAGGTCATGATTTACGACACGCAAACATTTGAAAAATTGCGCGAAATCGAGGCGGACAGCCCCTCGGGCATTTTCTTTACTGCCCGCGCACACAGAACGGGGCTTTGACGCCATGTGCCACATTACCGATCCGATCGACCGAAGCCTGCTGGATGATTTCCAGCGCGATTTTCCGGTGACCGAGCGACCGTTTCAGGTACTTGCCGACACGCTGGGTCTGCCCGAGAACGAAGTGATCGACCGTCTGGCCAGGATGCGCGCCGCAGGGCGCATCACCCGTGTCGGCGCAACCATTGCGCCAGGTACCGTTTCGGCCAGCACTCTCGCCGCTGTCGCCGCCCCCGAAGGCCGATTGGAACAGGTCGCCGCCATGATCGACGCCGAACCGGGGGTCAATCACAACTATCAGCGCGAAGACAAATGGAACCTCTGGTTTGTCGCCACCGGACCCGACCGGCAGCACGTCGACGAGACGTTGGCGCGGATCGGTGACCGCACCGGCCTGCGGGTTCTCGACCTGCGGCTGGTCCGTCCGTTCAACGTCGATCTCGGCTTCAGGATGGCGGAAAAGACGCCCCGTGTGCCAGTGGCACGCAAGATCGACCGTTCGGTGATGCAGGCCGGCGATCTGGACCTTCTTCAGGCGCTGAGCACCGGCTTGCCTCTGGTCGCCACACCCTATGCCACACTCGCCCGCTCCCTGAGTCGCGACGCGGACGACGTCATGCAGCGGATCGCGATCCTGCATGAGGCCGGTATCGTTTCGCGGCTGGGCATCATTGTCCGGCACCGCGCTCTGGGCTGGTCCTCGAACGCGATGGTCGTATGGGATCTCCCTGCCGAACAGATCGACAGCGCAGGCCCGGCATTGGCCGCCCATCCCGGCGTGACGCTGTGTTACGAACGCCGCCCGGTTGAAAAAGTCTGGCCCTACCGCCTCTATTCGATGATCCACGCCCGCTCCCGTCCCGAGGCCCGCGACGTGCTGGCCGGTGCTACCGAATTGCCCGAACTCTCCGGCGCGCGGCACAAGGTTCTGTTCTCGACCCGCTGCTTCAAGCAGACCGGTGCGCTGATCAAGGCCAGGGAGGTCGCGGTATGACGCCTCTCGACGCCATCGACCGTGCGATCCTGAACCGGATGCAGGACGACCTGCCGCTGGTGTCCCATCCCTATGCCGCCGTGGCCGAGGAACTGGGGATCGGTGAAAACGACCTGCTGGACCGGCTTGCGCGGCTGAAAGACGATCGGGTGATCACCCGGTTCGGCCCGTTCTTCGATGCTGCCGCCATGGGTGGCGCGTTCTGCCTGTGCGCCATGGCGGTGCCGGAACAGGAATTCGAAACGGTCCTGACCAAAGTCAATGCCCACCCCGAGGTTGCCCATAATTATGAGCGCACGCACCGGCTGAACATGTGGTTCGTGCTGGCCACCGAAACGCCCGAGGGGATCGAGGCCACCGCCGATGCCATCGAAAGGGAAACCGGGGTGCAAGTCCTCCGCTTCCCCAAACTGCAAGAATTCTTCATCGGGTTCCGGGTGGCGGCATGATCGACGCAACAGACAGACAGATCATCGAAGCGATGCAGGGTGGCCTGCCCCTGATCCACGCCCCGTTCACCCGGATCGCAGCGCAGATCGGCCTTGCCGAGTCTGAGCTGTTGCAGCGTATCGCCGAAATGAAAGACAGCGGCGTGATCCGCCGCATCGCCGCCGCCCCAAACCACTACAAGCTGGGAATGACTGCCAACGGAATGACGGTCTGGAATG
This sequence comes from Ruegeria sp. BHSB058, assembly GCF_059613285.1. Taxonomy (NCBI): domain Bacteria; kingdom Pseudomonadati; phylum Pseudomonadota; class Alphaproteobacteria; order Rhodobacterales; family Roseobacteraceae; genus Ruegeria; species Ruegeria sp. BHSB058. The sequence continues at coordinate 58,662 of NZ_JBXWSF010000014.1, forward strand.
TCGATGACAGCCGCATTGCCGAACTTGGTGCCCGTATCGGTGCCCTGCCCTATGTCACCCATTGCTATGAACGCCCCCGTGCCCTGCCGGAATGGCCCTACAACCTGTTTGCCATGGTCCATGGCGAAAACCGCGACGAGGTCGAGGCCAAGCGCGCCGACATCGCCGCGATCCTTGGTGATGCCTGTCAAGGTCACGATATCCTCTACTCCACGCGCATCCTGAAAAAGACCGGGCTGCGCCTGAAACAGAAAGGCTGAAGCCCCCATGTTCCGCCTGACCGAATACATGAAGCAACTTGTCGAACCGACACCGGTTCGCAAACGCCGCCCCGGCCCTGTCAAACCGGTGGTGATCTGGAACCTGACCCGCCGCTGCAACCTGAAATGCCGTCACTGCTATACCGTGTCTGCGGACGTGAATTTCCCCGGCGAACTCAGCCACGAACAGGCCATGTCGACGCTCGAGGATATCGGCCAGTTCCGCGTTCCCGCCCTGATCCTGTCAGGTGGCGAGCCGCTGGACCGCTTTGATTTCTTCGATATCGCCACCCGCGCCCGCGAACTGGTGCCGATGCTGGCGCTCTCGACCAACGGCACCAAAATCCACGGCGAAACAGCCGACCGGATCGCCGATGTCGGGTTCAGCTATGTCGGCATATCCCTCGATGGGATCGGCGCCACCAACGACTGGTTCCGCGGCGTCGAAGGCGCTTTTGCCGACGCTCTGCGCGGCGTGCGCGAATGCAAGAAGCGCGGCATCAAGGTGGGGTTGCGTTTCTGCCTGACCGAAGGCACCCAGCATCACCTGCCCGACCTGATCCAGCTTTGCGACGACGAGGGCGTTGACAAGTTCTATCTCAGCCACCTGGTCTATGCCGGGCGCGGTGACAAGAACCGTGGCGAGGACGCCCAGCGCCTGCGTACCCGACACGCGATGGACCTGCTGCTGGATCGCGCCTGGGTCGCCGTCGCCGAAGAAGCGCCGCTGGACATCGTGACCGGCAACAACGATGCCGACGCGGGGTATTTCCTCGACTGGGTGCGCCGCAATTTCGACGAGGCCAAGGCAGCGCATGTGCGCGAGCATCTGGCGGCCTGGGGCGGCAACTCCAGCGGCCTGGGCGTCGCCAATATCGACAACCTTGGCCGGGTGCACCCTGACACCTACTGGTCCGACTACACCGTGGGCAACGTCAAGACGACGCCGTTCTCGGAACTGTGGACCGGCAATGACCCGATGCTGGCCCTTCTTCGCACCCGCCCCCGTCCGCTGAAGGGGCGCTGCGGCGCGTGCAGGCTGCAGGATGTCTGTGGCGGCAACACCCGTATCCGCGCCCTGCAACTGACCGGCGATCCCTGGGCCGAAGACCCGGCCTGCTATCTGGACGATGCCGAGATCGGCGTAAAAAGCGCCGAACGGCTCGAAGTCACGCCTTTCCGGGGCAAAAGCCACGACCCGGCGCACCAGTTCTTCTGAACTGACGGGTTGCCTGCCTCGAAAGGGGTAAAGAAGGAACGCGAACATGCGGAATTGGAACAAACGGACGGGCCTTGCGGCCCTGCTGCTCGGGACAGTGATGGCCCTGCCCTTGGGTGCCGACCCGGCGAAGAATTATGCCGACTATTGTGCCGAATGCCACGGTGCGGGGCGTCTGGGCGGTGTTGGCCCGGCCCTGATCCCCGAAACGCTGAAACGGATGCGCGGGCCTCATGTGGCCGCCGTGATCGCCGACGGGCGCATCGCCACGCAGATGCCTGCTTTCGCCGAGCAACTGGATACGGCTCAAATCGGGGAACTGGCGGACTGGCTGAAATCCCCGCTGGCATCCACACCCGAATGGGGCGAGGCGGATATCATGGCCAGCCGAACGCTGGACGAAGACTATGTCGCCGTTGATGCTCCGGTCTGGAACAGCGACCCGATGAATATCACTCTGGTCGTCGAAACCGGCGATCACCATGTGTCCGTTCTGGACGGCGATACATTCGAGGTGCTCGACAGGTTCGAAACCCCCTTTGCCGTGCATGGCGGCCCGAAATTCAGCCCCGACGGGCGCTATGTCTTCATCATGTCCCGTGATGGCTGGGTTCAGAAATACGACATCTGGGCACTCAAACAGGTGGGGCGCGTGCGCGCCGGCGTGAACAGCCGCAACATCGCCATGTCAAGCGATGGCAAATGGGTTGCCATCGCCAACTATCTGCCCAACTCGCTGACGCTTCTGTCGACCGAGGATCTGTCGGTTGCCAAGGTGGTTGAGATCAAAAGCAAGAAAGGCAAGCCCAGCCGGGTCTCTGCCGTCTATCAGGCTCCGCCACGTGAAAGCTTTGTGCTGGCGCTCAAGGACGTACCCGAGATCTGGGAAGTGTTCTATGGTGCCAACCCGCCGCAATTCGGTCTGGGGCACGATTTCCGCATCGAAGGTCAGGTCAAGAACCCCGATCCCTTCCCGCTGCGCAAAATCACCACGCCCGACTATCTGGACGATTTCTTTTTCGACCAGACCTATGAATACGTGATGGGCGCGTCGCGCGACGGTAAAGGCGGCCAGGTAATCGACCTGGTGATAGGGCACAAGATTGCGGATCTCGACCTGCCCGGCATGCCGCACCTTGGGTCAGGCATCACCTGGTCACGCAACGGCAAAACCGTCATGGCGACACCGCACCTGACCGATGGCGTGGTGTCGGTAATCGACATGGAGAATTGGCAAACAATCAAGCGGATTGAAACCGAAGGCCCCGGATTCTTCATGCGCGGGCACGAAAATTCACCTTATGTCTGGACCGACGTGTTCTTTGGCCCGAACAAGGACGCGATGCACGTGATCGACAAGCAAAGCCTCGAGATCGTCAAAACCCTGCGCCCTGCACCCGGCAAAACGGTGGCCCACGTGGAATTCACCAAGGACGGCCGCCACGCTCTGGTTTCGATCTGGGAAGACGACGGCGCTGTTATCGTCTATGACGCCAATACTCTGGAAGAGGTCAAACGCCTGCCGATGCGCAAACCCTCGGGAAAATACAATGTCTGGAACAAAATCACCTTCTCCGAAGGCACCAGCCACTGACGGACGCTGGCCGGTATGGAAGCTGGCCTTGCTGCTTTATCCGGCCTCTGCGCTGACTGTCGCGATCAACCTGTTTCTGGTCGGGCTGATCGCGCATGGTCTGGGCTTTCCGGCCATCAGCCCGGTCTCGGCAATCCTGTGGTCCATCCCGTTGGGGGTTCCCGCTACCTGGCTTGCTGGGCGCTGGCTGCGCGGGCTGATGGACGAGGCCGACGGAGACGTCAACTAGCCGCCGCAGCAGAACGGAACAGCTTGAGCGGCCTGCCTGCGATTGACAGGAAAACAGCTGATACCGCCACACCGGCAAGTGCAGGCAGGTACAGCAGCCCCCAAAGTTCGGGCCGAGCGATTACCATCGGCGCCACAAAACCCCGAACACCTTCGAGTATCACCAGTATGGTGAACGCGCCCAAAATTTGCGGCCAAAGACCAAATCGGGAAAACCCGCCCAGCATCAGGGTGGAATACCCAACCAAAGACACCGCAATGCAGATGAACGTCCACGAAAGCCGCTGATGCAACTCTTCGGTAATCTCACCTTGCGTATAGTCCTCGACCTCGGCCATTGCCTCCGGCCCACGCAGCAGATCCAGCGTCGGCACCGCCTGCAGGCTGCGTTTCAACCCCATCCCGTCATCGGCCAGTGATGAAATGTCATAGGTCGCATCCTCGAACAGCGTCGTCGACATCGTGCGGTTGCCCGCATGATACCGCAATGCCATGCCGTCGAGCATGACTAGGTTGATGCCATCCTTGCCCCGAACCAGATAGGCCTCGGCCCCGGAATAGGTCACAGGCACCTGTGGGTCGCGCCGATCGGACAGATACACATCCTTCAGCGTTCCATCCAGCTCGATCTGTCCAATATAGACCGTCACCCCGTCGGATGGGTGCAGGAATTCACCTTCGTTCAACAGCTGGGCCGTGACATCACCGGCCACCTCTTCCTGACGCTGTTCAAGCTGCAGTATGGACGCCGGGCGCAAATAGATGCTGATGGCTCCCATCATCAACCCGGTAATCACTCCGAACCAGAGAACGGGTCGGGCCAGCCGCCACGGGCTGAACCCGGTCGCCAGCATGACCGTCAACTCGCTTTCCCGGCTTAACCGGTTGGTCGCGTATACAGCCGAAGCAAATACCGCCATCGGCATGACCGTGCGGATCAATGTTGGCAGCGACAGTGCCGTAAACTCCAGAAACACCATGGCCGACTGGCCGCCGCTGATCACCTTGTCAAACAGGCTGACCGAACGGGTAATCCAGAACACACCGACCAGAACCAGCGTGAAAAACCCGAACAGCACCAGCAGCTGCCGCAGGTAGTATCCATCAAAACGCGACATCTGACTCCATCGGGCCGCTCATAGTTGCGACGACATTATTGCAATCGCACGGCATAGAAAACAGCGATTGAGCCTGGCTCACCAGAACCGGACAATTTGTCTTCAAGCCGACCAGACAACCGGCCAATTCAAGCCAATGCGCCACATCGCCCGGCATTCGTATTCATTTATGGGAACTGGCAGGGGCAGCAGGGTTCGAACCCGCGACCTACGGTTTTGGAGACCGTCGCTCTACCAACTGAGCTATACCCCTGTGGTGAGCAACCAGATATGCCACCGACGCGGAGGACTCAAGAGGCTTTTTCACATTCCTTGCCGATTGCAGACAGGGACAAACAAGTTGCGTCACGCGTCAGGTCGGGTAAACCGTTCCCGGCCCGAACGGAGGACCCGACAGGTGAGTTTGCGCAAGAAAATCGCCGATAGCGAAACAGTGCTGAACTGGCTGGCCCGGCGCATTGCCGGATATATCCGCATGGTGCACCGCAACACCAAATGGCAGCGGATCGGCTATGATGAACTTGATCAACTGGCCGCTCAGGGCGAGCCGGTCATCGTGGTGCTCTGGCACCAGCGGCTGGCCCAGTCGCCGTATTTCTTCCCGCTCGACAAGGGGCGCATCTGTTCGATCACCTCCGCAGCCCGCGCCGGCAGCATGGTCGGGCGTGTGCAAAAGCTCTTCGGAATGGACACCATCGCCATGTCCAGCCACAAACGCCACGTGGCGCTCTCGCGCGAGGTGCTGGGCAGGATGAAGGAAGGCGTCTCAATCGGTATCGCCGCCGACGGCCCGCGCGGCCCCGAACGCATCGCCTCAACCGTGCCCCTGATCTGGGCGCGCACGTCTGGAAAACGGATCTTCGGCATTACCTATTCCGCCCGCTACGGGCGCGAGGCCGGAACATGGGACCGCCTGCTGATGCCGCGACCCTGGCGGAACGAGGGCGTTTTCCTGTGCCGGGAATGGACCGAGGACGTGCCGCGCAAAGCGACCGAAGACCAGATCGAAGCGCTGCGCCAAAGCCTGGAACAGCACATGAACGATATCACCGCCGAAGCCGACAGGATGGTTGGAAGAAAGCCCTGGGTCCCCGCACCCGAAGAGTGACGGATATTTTCCCGGAGTGTTGCGCCGGATGGCACCCGGCTTGTTCAGCCAGATGCCCAATCAAGGTTCGATTTGCGCGACCTTCAATGAAGCCTGTTCACCCGGCTCTGCATCTTGGCGCAACGTTCGAAAGAGCGGTAAACGGCCCAGAAAATCGTGGTGGGCTGGGTCTTGTTCAGAAACGGCATCCGACTCACTCCGATAACACAGGAATGTGATGAGTATTGACCTGACGTCACTTTCCGTCTGTGAACCAGATCACACTTGGATATCTCGTCGTTCCTTTGTCGCCTCTCTCAATTCACATCATTCCGGAAGCGGGACAGGATCATCCGCCAGGGTGCGCAAATAGGCAATGACCGCAATCCGGTTCTTGCGATCCCGAACCGTACCAAAATACTTCGCGGTTCCCGGAACGCTCCCCTGAATATCCGCCAGATACACGTTCAGGGCCTCGAAATCCCACACGCCGGTCATCCCCGCCATGGCATCGGAATAGGCCATTCCGGGGTCCGACGCCTTCGGCGCACCGACCATGTTCCAAAGTGACCCCGCACGCCTGCCAAAACCGCCGGGTTCGAAACTGTGGCAGGGGCTGCAGTTCTGAGCTTCGGATTCACCCAGTTCAAGATCGGCGCCGGTCAGCTCTGCCGCCGTGATCGGCTCCGGTGTCCACGGCTCGAACCCGCGTTCACGAAGGAGCGCCACAACACCGTCATGCCCCCTGCTGGCCGCGAAATGTATCGCCGGCTCTTTACCCCGAAAATCCGTACGCCCGTTCACATCTGCCCCGGCATCAAGCAGCATCCCCACGATCTCCGCCGATCCGCCATAAGCCGCCTCGTGAAGGGGCCGCGTCATGTTTTCACCGCCGATGAGGTTCGGGTTCGCCCCGGCCTCAAGCAACAGTTTGACAATGTCCTGCCGTCCCCGCCGGGCCGCGATATGCAACGCACCACCGCGGCGGGTCAACTTGTCCACATCGGCACCATGCGCGATCAACACCGCGACGGCATCCGGGTGACCACGATCGGCGGCAAAGAAAAGCGGCGTGGGGCCACCTTGGGTTCGGGCGAGATTCGGGTCTGTTCCCGCCTCGAGAACCCCCCGCAACTCCGCCACATCCCCCACCATCGCAGCATCATGAATCGGGTCTGCCGAGGCAGACCGCAAAAGCATCAGGGTCGATACCAAACCAGCGACCAGCACCCCTCCTTGCCAAGGTGTCATCCGATCACCCCCAAACCGAAAACAATACGTCACTATAGAGGCATGTCATTCAAAAATGGAATTCGGGGTGAATTTGCACACCTGTCCAGGTCTGTAGAGAAGGAAAATGCCTTTAAGCTTCAGACCTCATCGAACGCGATTGGGGCGATGCGTCGCTCTGAGGCATCCTTGTCTTTCCACGCTGATGCGGCGAAGTAGTGGCCGACTACCGAGTTCAATCCGAAAGAATGATCGACGTTATGACCAAGAAGGTTTTGATCATAGGAGGCACAGGTGTATTTGGAAAACGCTTGGTGCGCCATCTTGCTTCCTGTGACAAGCTCGAACTGCACGTCTCTTCCCGTAGCATCAACAGCGCCAAAAGCTTTGTCGACACACTGACAAATCAGGGCGGTCCGGTTCATCCGGTCCAGTTGGATACGCACACCAATTTCCGCCAAACATTGGAGGACCTACGTCCGTTCATTGTGGTGGATTGCTCCGGCCCATTTCAGGGTTCCGGTTATGATTGTGCTCGAACAGTTCTGCAAGCGGGCGCACACTATGTGGATCTGTCTGATGCCCGGGATTTTTTGGCCGGTTTTTCCCATTGTCTCGATCCTATTGCCCGGGAAAGTAGCGTAGCCGCATTGGCGGGCGCAAGCTCGTCCCCGACGCTTTCGACATGCGTGGTGAAAGATGTTACCGACGGTTGGAAACGCATCGACAGTATAGACATTTGCATCACTCCGGGAGGCAGAAGCGAGGTTGGTCGTTCTGTAATCGAAGCGATACTAAGCTATGCTGGCAAAAGCGTTCCTCTCTGGGACGACGGGCGCCTTAGATCAGTACCTGGCTGGCGGAACTCCCGGCGTGTAGAGGTGCCCGAGTTGGGATTCCGACGGGTAGCTCCGGTTGAAACATATGATGCAGAATATCTCGGAGAGAAATTCAATGTTCAATCTCGAGTGTCCTTTTCTGCCGGATTGGAATCAAGAATCGAACAGAGAGGCATTGAGGCTGTCGCGTTCCTGCGCAGCCACAGATTGCTGAAGTCTCTGAAGTTTCTAGTGCCGATCTTGTTAAGCGCGCGAAAAATCACGCGAATTCCGACGTCGAGTTCTGGCGGAATGATGGTAAATGTCTCTGGCTCGGACGCTGATGGTATTGCAACCGGGTTAACATGGTCTTTGGTGGCGCATCAGGATCATGGGCCATTCATTCCAATTCTGCCCGCCGCCGCAGCAGTCAAGAAACTTCTCAATAACGAAGTTGCGCCTGGAGCGAGGTTCGCTCACTCCGCCGTTCAGCTATCCGATATTGTGAGAGAAATGTGCACGTATGATATCAAGACGATGATATCTTTTGATAGAATGAACTCCTGATCCCTAATTCTCTTTCCAACAGGAAAGAGCGCTGTCCCTCGGCGCAGCTCAAAAAAGGCCGCCCCCTTGGGAGCGGCCTTTTTTAGTTCAACGGTGTGGGCTCTCATTGCTCTTTCAGAGCAACTGCCGCCCACCAGTCTGGCAGAGCCGACTTACTCGATGATTTTCGACACGCTATTCCGGTGCGTCTCGGGATTATTGAATTCAAACAAAAAGGGCGCCCCGAGGGGCGCCCTTTCCGTCTGATCATTCGCTTGCGCGAATTATTCAATAATCTTCGACACGACGCCGGCACCGACGGTGCGGCCGCCTTCGCGGATGGCGAAGCGCAGGCCGTCTTCCATCGCGATCGGTGCGATCAGCTCGACGGTGA
>NZ_JBXWSF010000015.1:0-64972 GCF_059613285.1 Ruegeria sp. BHSB058
GTCCAGATGAACGCCGTCTAACCCCAGTCTTTGCGCCAACAGGACATGGTTCGAAATCACCAAAGCGACGTCGCGCGCATGCGCGACTTCACGGCAAGCGTCAGCCGCTCGGGCAATCTGGTCTTCATCTTTTCCTGCGAGAGCCAGTCGGATGCACGCGACTTCCACACCGTCCAGAACCCGCGCAAGCGTATCAGGAAAACCGCGCAACTCGATTGACGGCGGAGTGATCAGATAGATTTGCGGCTGCTCGGGGGTGTCCATCGCTGCGTCCTTGGCTGGGGCTTTTGCGCGGTTTAGCGGATTGCGCGAGGGAAGCAAACTTTTATGGATGAATAGATCTGTTTTCCACGACGGAAGAGAGGCCACGCCTTGCCCTGCGAATTCAGGAGCATTAGAGCGGTGTGGACTTTCGGAGTATCAGATGCCCAGCGACAGATCACAGCCTTCATTTGTTCTCGTGCGCCCGCAAATGGGCGAAAATATCGGTGCAGCTGCCAGAGCCATGTGGAACTTCGGGCTGGATCGAATGCGGATCGTTGCCCCGCGCGACGGTTGGCCGAATCCAAAGGCGGTGGCCATGTCCAGCGGGGCAGGACGCTTGTTGGACGAAGCGCAGCTATTCGAGGATCTGTCAATCGCGCTGTCCGATCGATCTTTTGTCTTCGCGACAACCGCCCGCCAGCGTGGGTTGACGAAACCAGTCTACAGCCCTGAGCGTGCGATGCAGATTGCGGCTGAGAAAGTTGCGGCCGGAGAGCAGGTCGCGGTGTTATTCGGCCCAGAGCGGGCGGGGCTGGAAAACGAAGATATAGCAAAGGCGAACGCAATTATTTCCGTTCCGGTAAATCCGGAATATGCCTCTCTTAATCTGGGACAATGCGTCTTGTTGGTTGCATACGAGTGGATGCGCCAAAGCGGAGAAGTCGTGCACGAGGCAACCGATCTGGGCAAGGGCGACTGGGCGACCGGGATAGAGGTCGAAAAACTGGTCGAACACTATGAAGAACGGCTTGATGAGGCCGGTTTTTTTTATCCCCCGGAAAAGGCTGAGGGTATGAAAGTCAACCTGCGCAATCTTTGGTCACGGATGCGGATGACGCGGGCGGATGTGCAGATGCTACACGGGATCATGCGTCAGATGGTCCGGTGGAAAGAAAATAGCTGACACTGGACCAATGCGACAGACGGCCCTAGCTTGCGTTGAAATTCAGAACAAGAGGATGGAATGAGCGGTAAGCGCAGCATCTTTGAGGAAGTTTCGGGTGACAAAAAGCAGGCGGCCCTCAAGCCCGGCGTGATTGATCGCGACCAAGGTGGTGCGCGGCGTGCTATCCGTTTGTGGCTTATGGTGCTGTTTGCCATGGTCGTCGCCACGATCGTGGTTGGCGGTCTGACGCGCCTGACTGACAGCGGGCTTTCGATTACCGAATGGCGTCCTCTGACTGGGGCGGTACCACCTTTGAGCGAAGCCGAATGGCAATCTGAATTCCAGAAATACCAGCAGATTGATCAGTGGCGGATTCAGAACCAGTGGATGGATCTGGAAGATTTCAAGTCGATCTATTGGTGGGAATGGGGACACCGGCAATTGGGCCGTGCTATAGGTCTTGTTTGGGCCATGGGGTTCCTCGGCTTTCTGATGGCACGAAAGGTCCCAACAGGCTGGGCTGGTCGGTTGCTGCTGCCGGGCATCCTCGGCGGAATACAAGGCGCGGTCGGTTGGTGGATGGTGGCGTCGGGCGTGACGCAGGGCGAGGGGATGACATCGGTAGACAGCTATCGACTTGCCACCCACTTGGGGTTGGCATTTGTCATTCTGGGTTTCCTGGCGTGGTACGTTTATATGCTCGGGCGAACGGAGCGCGACTTGATGCAAGCGCGTCGGGTCAAAGAGGCAAAACTGTTTTCTCTGTCCACAGGGTTGATTCATTTCGCATTTTTGCAAATCCTGATCGGTGCGCTTGTGGCTGGTATCGACGCAGGTCGATCCTTTACAGACTGGCCTCTGATTGGGGGGCAAGTTTTGCCGCCTGATGCCACTGTGCTGGAACCCGTGTGGCGAAACTTTTTCGAAAGTCCCGGGCTGGTTCAGTTCATTCATCGCTGTGCAGGGTATCTTCTTTGGGTGTTTGCCCTGTTCGTTTGGCTGCAAGGGAGGTCGAGCGCTCATCCCAACACGAGGTTTGCCTTCAACGCGACCTTTGCGGCCCTTTCGTTTCAGGTTGTCTTGGGAATTGTCACGGTTCTTTATGGCGCCCCATGGCAGATCGCGATTTTACATCAGCTTTTGGCCGTGATCGTCTGGGCACTCATCCTGAAAGCCCGTTTTTTGTCCGCCTATCCCATTGCAACCTCACTTCGTGGAGCCTGACCAGCATGACTGCCTATGATGAATTGATGGCGTTTGAGCGGGAAACTTCGGCCCTGGGTCAGATCGCCGGACGGCTGGGCTGGGATCAGGAGACGATGATGCCGCGTGGAGCCGCGGTTCAACGGGGAGAAGAAATGGCGGCGATCGAGGCGGTTCTTCATGCCCGTCGTTCTGATCCGCGGGTTGGTGACTGGCTGGAACGGGCTGAAGCGACCTGCGACGTCAGCGCCGCGCAATTACGTGAAATCCGTCGCGCATTTGACCGCGCCGGCAAGGTGCCTGCCGATCTGGCCAAGGCGATTGCACGCGTGACGTCTCAGGCTCAGGGGAAATGGGCTCAGGCGCGCGCAGACGAAGATGTTGCAGCGTTCATCCCGGTGCTGGAAGAAGTCGTTTCGTTAAAACGTGAAGAAGGCGCAGCCCTTGCGCAGGGTAACGACGTGTACGACGCGCTGATCGAGGATTATGAACCCTACACGACAAGTGGTCAGATCGCCGAGACTTTTGATGCGATGCGGCCCAGACTCGTCGCCTTGCGGGCGACGGTGTTGGCTCAGCCAATGCCCACGGGCGTTTCCGGAAAATTTGACGAGCAGAAGCAGATGGAAATGTCGCAGAAACTAGCGGTAGCCTTTGGCTATGACCTCAGTCGTGGCCGTGTTGACAAGGCAGTGCACCCTTTCAGTTCCGGAAGCGGATCGGACGTTCGGATAACGACCCGCACATCTGTAACCGACCCGTTCAACTGTTTCTATTCCACCATTCACGAGGTTGGTCACGCCGCATATGAACAAGGGATCGACGACTCTTATGCGTTAACACCACTGGGACGCGGCGTTTCAATGGGGGTGCATGAAAGTCAGAGTCGGATTTATGAAAATCAACTCGGCCGCAGTCGCGCCTTCACTGGTTGGTTGTTTCCACAGATGACCAAAGTATTTGGCGATTTTGGCATTGGTTCTGCAGATGAATTCTATGCGGCCGTAAACCGGGTCCACAACGGGTATATTCGCACTGAAGCCGATGAGGTTCAGTATAACCTGCATATCATGATGCGATTTGACCTAGAGCGCGCGTTGATGCGAGGGGATCTGCATGTGGCTGATCTGGAAGCCGCTTGGAATGATCGGTTCAAGGCGGATTTCGGATTTGCCGTCGATAAACCCTCGAATGGATGTTTGCAGGATGTCCATTGGTCAGTCGGCCTGTTCGGGTATTTCCCAACCTATTCTTTGGGCAACGTATATGCCGGATGCCTTCATGAGGCTTTGAGAAGTGCAGTGCCCGAGTTGGACACCCAACTGGAACAAGGCGATACCAGTGGCGCAACCGGTTGGCTGCGAGACAATTTGCAACGTCACGGCGGTCTTTATGCGCCACGGGAAATCATTGAACATGCCAGTGGCCAAAAGCCGGGGCCGGAACCATTGTTGGGATATCTGGAAGCAAAGTTCTCAGAGCTTTATGGTCTATGAGGGCATTTCCGTGAAGTAAAATTGTCGACCGGAAATGATGGAGTTGACTTTTTGATACAATGTATTCCGTTTCAGCGTGCCACACAGTCCATGACGCGCCCATCCGAACGGGCAAGGCTCAGTTTTCCATCGTCTGTTCTGGTAACCCAACGCTCATCGCCATATCCATCAGATGTCAGTCGCCCATCTGCGTTGATCTCGTACTCTGCATTGACTATCTTGCCGCGTACAATGGCTGAATACGGAATTGTTTTGGAGTCCGTTTCGATGTCTTGAACAATCCATTCAAGTGGCGTTAAACCCATCATGCAGTCAAAGTGCTGACCGCTGATTGCGTCGATCAACTCTTCTCCAAGCAATTCGTCGGCCATCAGGGGCGATGCGGCAAGAACGAAAATAGTGCCCATTAGAAAGGTTAAGTGGTTCATTGTGCCCTCGGGAAAAGAGCGGCATGTCTGCCGCTCTTTGGTGGTCAACTTCCGGTGTCCGCTTCGTCCTCGTCGCCCTGATCTGCAATCCAGGCGACACTGACGACTTCTTCACCTTTTCCTGTGTTGAATACGCGCACGCCACCTGCGCTGCGTGACCGGAAGGAAATGCCATCAACCGGAACACGGATCGATTGGCCCCTAGATGTCGCCAGCATGATCTGATCGTCGATCTCAACCGGGAAAGAGGCAACCAAATCGCCGCCTCGCATGGCTTTGTCCATTGCCGCGACTCCCATGCCGCCACGTCCCCGGACTGGGTAGTCGTGGCTGGAACTGAGCTTGCCCGCCCCGCCTGTCGTGATGGTCAGGATCAAGTTTTCGGCGGCGGACATCTCGGCGTACCGTTCTTGCGGCAGCACGCTGTCCGCGTTGCCTTCGTCCTCGTCATTCTCGGTGTCTTCTGTTACACCAGCCATTAAGCGGCGCATTTTTAGATATGCGGCTCGTTCATCGGGACCGGCTTCGAAATGCCGAATAACCGACATTGAAACAACGCGATCTCCGTTAGTCAGTTTGATTCCCCGAACACCAGTGGATTCGCGTGAATTGAAGACCCGCACGTCAGTGGTGCGGAAGCGGATCGCGCGACCGGAATTGGTGACCAGCATTACGTCCTCGTCTTCAGAACAGATGCGTGCATTTACCAGTTCGACGCTTTCGGGCAATTTCATCGCAATCTTTCCGTTCCGCCGGACATTGGTGAAGTCCGACAACCGGTTGCGGCGAACATCGCCCGCGCTGGTGGCGAAAATGATCTGGAGGTTTTCCCATTCCTCATCCGGCACATCGACCGGCATGATTGCCGCAATGGAAACACCGGTCGGGATCGGCAAGATATTGACGATGGCCTTACCCTTGCCGGTGCGTCCTGACTGAGGCAAGCGCCAAGTCTTGAGCTTGTAGACCATTCCGTCGGTAGTGAAGAACAATAGTTGTGTATGTGTATTAGCCACAAAAAGGGTGGTGACCACATCCTCTTCCTTGGTCTGCATCCCTGACAGCCCCTTGCCGCCACGCTTTTGAGCACGGAAATCGGCCAATGGGGTGCGCTTGATGTAGCCGCCCGAGGTCACAGTGACGACCATGTCTTCACGTTCGATTAGGTCCTCGTCTTCCATGTCTCCGGACCAGTCGACTATCTCGGTACGGCGCGGCACGGCAAAATTCTCGCGCACTTCGCGAAGTTCGTCTGCGATGATTTCCATGATACGCTCGCGCGAGCCGAGAATTTCCAGGAATTCTTTGATCTTGGCGGCCAGGTTTTCCAGTTCGTCCGTGACTTCCTTGACGCCAAGTTGGGTTAGGCGTTGCAGACGCAGGTCGAGAATTGCGCGGGCCTGTGCTTCGGACAGGTTATAGGTCCCGTCCTCGTTCATGGTGTGGGTCGGGTCATCAATCAGCCGAATGTAGCTTGCGATGTCTGAGGCCGGCCAGCGGCGCGTCATCAGCTTTTCGCGCGCTTCAGAAGCGTCGGCAGAGCTTCGAATTGTCGCGACGACCTCGTCCACGTTGGAAACGGCGACAGCCAATCCGCACAGAATATGGCTGCGTTCGCGCGCTTTTCGCAAGTCGTAAGCAGTACGACGCGCCACCACGTCTTCACGGAAATCAATGAAGCATGTTAGAAACCGGCGCAGAGTCAGTTGCTCGGGCCGACCGCCATTCAGCGCCAGCATGTTGCAGCCGAAGGAGGTCTGCATTGGTGTAAAGCGGTAGAGTTGGTTCAGAACGACCTCGGGTGTGGCGTCGCGTTTCAACTCGACCACAACGCGCACGCCATTGCGGTCGGATTCGTCCTGAACATGGGCGACTCCTTCAATCCGCTTTTCGCGAACTGCTTCGGCGACTTTTTCGATCATCGCGGCCTTGTTCACCTGATAGGGAATTTCGTCCACAATAATGGCATAGCGGTCTTTGCGCAGTTCTTCGACCCGCGTCTTGGCGCGGATAATGACGCTGCCGCGCCCTTCCAGATAGGCTTTGCGAGCCCCCGAGCGACCCAGCATCAAACCACCTGTCGGAAAGTCGGGGCCGGGCACGTATTGGATCAGTTGCTCGCTTGTCAGATCCGGGTCATCGATCAGTGCCAGAGTGGCATCAACCACTTCACCCAGATTGTGCGGAGGAATGTTGGTTGCCATGCCGACGGCGATACCGCCAGCGCCGTTGACCAGCATGTTCGGGAATCGGGCCGGCAAAACAGTCGGTTCACGGTCCTTGCCGTCGTAGTTGTCCTGAAAATCGACTGTTTCTTTTTCGATGTCCGCCAGCAAGGCGCTCGCGGGTTTGTCCATCCGGACTTCTGTGTAACGCATAGCCGCGGGGTTGTCGCCATCCATCGAGCCAAAGTTGCCCTGGCCATCAAGCAAAGGCAGCGACATCGAGAAATCCTGAGCCATCCGTACCAGAGCATCATAGATGGCGCTGTCACCATGCGGGTGGTACTTACCCATAACGTCACCAACCGGTCGGGCCGATTTGCGATATGACTTGTCATGGGTATTTCCAGTCTCGTGCATCGCATAAAGGATGCGGCGATGTACAGGTTTCAGTCCGTCGCGCAGATCTGGGATCGCGCGGCTTACTATGACCGACATCGCATAGTCGAGATACGAATTGCGCATCTCGGATTCGATGGAAACCGTCGGGCCATCATACGCTGGGCGTTGAGGGGGATTTTCGTCGGTGTTTTCAGGGGTTTCTGGCGTATCGCTCACGTAAACTGCCCGTTCCTTGTGAAGGGTCTATATCTTGTGGCTGCATCTTATCAGAACCTGCATATAGGGTGCAAGCAAACAGCATCTGCGGCTGAAAACTCTCGATGTCGTAATGTTAACACATTGTTTTTATGAGCGTTTGAAGGAGTTTGTGTTATCATATTGTGACCGAGGTTTTTTACCGGAGGTCTGTATGGGAAAAAACGAAACTGAATTGATGCTTAAAGGCTACGGCCTGACAACGGCTGAAATCTTCTATCACATGCCTGACTATATCCATGTCCTGAACACCTTTGTGTGGCAGGACTATGATCTTGCGCCCGATCATCCAAAACTGTTCGGTTTCATCGAGTTCTGGCAACGCGAGATTGAAGGGCCGCTCCATTCTGTCCGCTTTACACATCGCAAGATGTTGTCATCCGGAGAGTGGCGAAACATTGTCGGGGAATACCGGCTCAATTGACGCCGGGAGTCGCTACTGAAGCCTTCTCGCCTGAACATTGCAGGTAGACGTGCCAACGGTTGTGTAGCTGTTTCCATCGGGTGCTAAACGCCCGGAAAAGACATTTGTTTTGCCCGGAAAGAAACTTTTCCCACTGATATCCTGTCCTGACAGATACACTTCGGCCGATCCAGTCTGTCCAAGGGAATCCGAAATCTGCCCACGAAAGAAGTTTGGCCCTGCTTGAGTATAGCTGGCTGATCCAGTGACTTTCAGAAAAGCCGCGCAGGTTGCGGAAAACGACCATGTCCCGGCCAGAGTAGGGGCAATCGATTTGCGTTCTGGAGTCGGAATAGCAACACAAACCGGCCCCGGTTTGCCCGCCAGTTCCTTAAGGGCTTTTTTACTGCCGAGATCACTTGGTTTTAGAGAAGAACCGGTGGCAGTTAAATATGCCCGAAAGCCCGTTTTGGTTCTGGGTCCTGCGATGCCGTCCGGTGACCCTACTGAGCATCCTAGTCTATTGAGTTCTACCTGGCTTTGTTCAATCAGGACCTCGATCTCAGTTTCCTTTCTTTGTGGTGAATGAGCCGCGACCGTTTTGTCGGGACTACTATCTTCCAGCGAATCCCTCAACTTCAACGCAACCTGAAAGGCGAACGCGTCGGATCGATCTGAGTATTTATCTAGAAATGCGTCATAGGCTTGGACCGTTCCGATAGCGCGGGTCAGTTCCAGATCAAGCCGAATGTCGTTAGAATTCTTGAAATCCGCCACCCCTTCCGACTGATTTCGAGGTGCAATCGCAAAGTAGAACTCACCGATCAGTTCATCATAATACGCGGGTATCTGTCGGTGCTGCACTGTGCTGGCGAGATCACGGACGCTGACCCTAAGATCCGACATCAAAGCGCGAATCTCCAGCCCCGGCTGTGAGATGAGCGGCAGCAGCGCCCGCGTGAAAACCGAGTTTTCTGCAGTGTCATCGTCGTCAAGCCGGTCCAGCGCCAGTTGGCCTGCACCGGCAGAGAAGATGACGAATGTGCCTTGTGGCGCAATGATCCGTCCCAAGCCTCTTGTTTTTCCAATGCTTCTGCCATTTGTCACCTCAAACGGGTTGTTTCGGCAAGCGTCGATAATCGCGATGGAGGCGCGTGCGCCCGTGGTGCGAATACGATCCAGCAGATCCGATAGGGCAATCGCCTCGGATCTGACGAAATCGCTTTCTCCGTTTGAGGGAACAATGATGTCGGTCGGTAACAAATAGTTCTCACCGTCGATCTCGACGCCGTGCCCGGCAAAGAACAAAAGCGCAATGTCACCCGGATTCAATCGAGACGTGAACTGCGAGATTTGGCGGTTCATCCCGCGCCGCCCCAAATCGGTGGCTAAATGAGTGTCAAACCCGAGAACATCAAGCGTCTGGGACAGTGACAGCGCGTCGGCAACTGCCTTATCCAGCTTTTCGACTTCTTCATAATCGTTGTTCCCGATTATCAGGGCACGGCGTTCCTGTGCCCAAACCGGTTCGGTTGAAATTAGTAGTGCAAGTATCATCAACCAACGCATGAAGACCCTCGACACCAATTTGATCTCGCAAATTTATTGAGATTTTGCATGTCATCGCAACAATGCCAATTTTAAGCCGGTTTGGCTATCGTTTGTATTTTGTCGAGCTACAGAGGGATCCTATGCTGAGTATCTTTGTGATTTTGGCGGTTGTGTCTGATCACTCAGCTGACGTGTCCAAAAGATGGTTGTTTCTGCCCCGTAGGTTCGTCAAGCCGACGAAATGCCCGCGCAGTGACGAGGTGCGCAGTGACCTAGCCCCCTGAAATCAGGCCACCGGGGTGTTGCAATCCGTCCAAGCAAAGGATGGACTGTGAAATGCAGATTTAGCGACGAACTGATCATTGGAATAATTAAGGGATACGAGGCTGGGGTCAAAGCTCAGGAGCTGTGCCGTAAATACAGGATCAGCGATGCGACGTTTTACAAATACAAAGTCAAGTTTGGCGGGATGGGCGTGGCGAACGCGAAAAAGTCGCGAGCGCGACTTTCGCCTTGAACTCGGGCGAGAGGTTCTTCCGTTTCGACATCTCTGATCTCCTCTTCGTGGAAGACCAGTGACAACTAATCATAGCTTACTTCAGTGTCCGAATTTCAGGAGATAGCTCACAAGATCACGCGACTCGACGGACTCATGCCAGGGCGTTGCGCTGCTTAAGCAGCATAACAGAAGTCCCTTCAACCGTGCCATAGCGCTCTGACCGAACGGCTACTGCGCTTCGCAATCTGGGGCGTGATGGACTGCCGGCGTGTGGTCGCTGTCTCGACAACCGGGTAGAGAATTCGCACCTGCCATTTCGACGACGAGAACGGGTAATGCAGCACCTCTGATGAATGCGAAGTTTGCAGAAGTTGGGACCGCACCTGGGTTGCCGGAAAGATTGTAGTTCAATGAACAAAATTAGTTGGATCGCCCCTGTGGCCGATGGCTATTATTCTTGAGGGGGCGGCAAAAGATCCAGTTGGTCTTGAGTGAGTTGGGAATGCATCAGTTGCAGCGAAAGTGATCCGGGATTATACCTCAGCGCTCGGGCCAACACACTAGTTGCTGCTGCTACATCCCCCAGTGCCAGTTCCAAGCGTGCCTGCATGATCCAGGCGTCTATGAGTTGGGGGTCAAGCCGTGCAGCTTCGGTAAAGGCGTTTGCTGCGGCGGGCAGGTTCCGCATCACAAGGGCGGTTCCACCTAGTTGCAAATGCGTTTCGGGAAAATCCAGCCTGCTTGCCATCGCGCTCTGCCACTCATCGAACGCGCGGCGCATGTTTTTGGCGTCTTGCGACGGCAATCGGGCTATCGGCGCCTGTAGCATCGCCTTGGCCGCAGCCATACGTACGGAACGCGACGGATCAGCCAACGCACCTATTGTGCGCTGCACGCGGTCGATCGCTGATGCAATCCTTTGCAGGCCAACTGCTGCGCTACGCACCACCGGGTCGGGATCCTGGATCAACTTGACCAGCGATTCGGCCTCTTCAGGGTCTTGCGTCTGCTCCAGTAGATAAAGCGCTGTTGCCCGAACCAACCCTGGCATCTCGTCATTCAGCGCCAGATCGCGCAGGTCGGTCGCAGCGGTCACAGGATCGTTTCGACCTCGGGCGATCACCTCTCCATAATGAGGGCCGCGCTTGTCGCTGTCCGGGAACCACTCCTCAAGTTTGGAGGCGGCCCAATCCGATGTCTCATCGGTGTGGCATGTGGTGCAGGCATCGGGTGCACCTGTTCTTTTCGAAAGGTCGGGGCGCGGAATGCGAAATGAATGATCGGCGCGCCAATCGTTGCCCATATAGACACGTTTGACCATATGGCAGTTTTTGCACTGTGCGCCCGATGATCCTTTGGGGTGGTGAGTGTGATCAGAGGAGTCGAAATCCAGTAAAGGAAGGCTTGGATACTCCGGATTTCCTGCCAGGCTGTGACACGTTGTACAGATACCGTTCTCTTCGGCAATTAATTTGGCCTCATGCGGCAAATGGCAATCACCACATGCCACGCCCTTGGCATACATCTTGGATTGAAGAAAAGAGCCATAGACATAGACCTCGCCCTGAATCTGACCGTCTGCGTGGTAGAGACCTTCACGCAACAATGACAGGCCATAGGCATCGTCATAAGGCGTTCCCGGAACCGGATTACCGTCAAAATGGGCCTCGCGACGAGAATGGCATCCGGCGCATTGCTGTATCATTTGACGACGATCAGACAGATCTACCGGGAATCCGTAAGCCAGAGGAGGGGGCTCTCGCATCGTCTCTGGCTTGCTGGCCCAATCCACGTGGCTTGATCCCGGCCCATGGCAAGCCTCACACCCGACGCCGATTTCGATTTGTGAAGACGCAAAGCTGCGGCTCGGTAAATCATAATTCGCGTTATATCCGGTTGCATGGCAGGCAGCGCAGCGGCTGTTCCATGTTTTGTAAGGTCCTGTCCAGTGCAGCCCATCGTCGGGTCCAAAACTCTGCTCCGGATAAAGATGAAACCAACCGCCCTTTTCCGTGTCCCAAACCACGTCAAAGCTTTGCAGCCGTCCCTTTTCGGTTTCGATTAGATATTGCTGCAGCGGTTCAACCCCGACAACCGAATGGATCGCGTAGTCAGTCGTGCTCCCGTCTAACTCTCGGACCGACACATTATAGCGACCGTCTGGCGTCACGCGAAACCGTGCTGTCATCCCGTCCAGTGTGAATTCGGTTTCATTGAAATCCGCCAGTACGTTTTCTGGTGTGGCGGTCGTCCAGGCTCTGGCGTGATGAGATCCCTTCCATGCGGCGGCAGACTCTGTATGGCAATCGGTGCATTCGTCTGATCCCACATAGTCAGGTTCCGAAGCTGCAGGTTGCGTAAGCAGGTATACCATCGCCAAGAATTGCCCCAACCATAAGATCGAGCCGCGAGTTGTTTGCACATCTGGCAGGGCCGTGAACTTCACCGCAAAAACTCGAACAATGGTTCCCCCACCGAACCGGATGGCATTTTTGTGCCAAGATAAGTCGCGATGGTGGCAGCTACGTCGACGGTTGAGACGCGATGCAAGAAACGCCCTGGCGAGATGTACGGACCGGCAAGGATGATGGGAACGTGAGTGTCGTAAGTCCAAGGCGAGCCATGTGCCGAAGCAACGGTAAGACCGTCAAAATCGGCGATAAACCAATGCGGTTCAAACACAACATAGATGTCCCCCGATCGTTCCGGGTGGAAATTGGCAAGCACGGCATTGGTGATTTTCCCCGGGGCAACCGCGCCGGTTCGAAGGTCGTCGCTGGCAATTGCATGGGCGATGCCGTCCAGACGGTCGAGTTCTTCGGCTACCGCGCGCGCTACTTCGGCGCGATCCAGTCCGCGCGCCTCGATTTCCTGATGGTCAAGGTACAGATATGGGTTCGAGAAGTTGCGGATCAACGGGCGGCTTTCCCCGAAATCCGCAGAGAGGCGAACGAAACCCGGTTCCGTGTCGACGCGTTCGAAATCGAATGTTCCCGCTTCAATACCCAGCGTTTCAAGATATCCTGGATGTTCTGGTGCACCGTGATCGGCAGACAAAATGACGAGCGTCTTATCCAGCTCGACGTGCTCATCGACGAAAGCCAGCAGGTCGGACAGCGTGCCGTCCAAGCGGCGCAGATTGTCCTCTGCTTCCAAGCTCGACGGGCCAAATATGTGCCCCACATAATCAGTCGATGAAAAGCTGACCGCCAGGTAATCGGGCACATCATCCTGCCCCAATCCCTCGCCAATCAGCAAGGCCTTTGCAAAATCTGCGGTAATCTCGTCCCCGGCCGGGCTGAGTGTCAGGCGTGTCGTGAAATACTTGTCATCTGCTGAGCCCCAGTCATGCGGGAACGTGCGGCCAAAACCAGGAAAATCAGTTTCCCACAACTGATCGTCCCTGTAACCAAAGGCATAACTTTCAGGGTCACCCTGCAAGGTCCAGCTTTGTCCAGCATAGCTTTGAACGAGATCTTGATGTTCCCACTCATGAACCCAATCCGGGTAGTTGTCGCGATAGAACGTGCTGGTTACGAAACGTCCTTCGCTTTTCGAGAACCAGAAAGCCTGGCCCGCGTGACCTGCCATGGAAATCGCCCCGCGATCCTTGACCGACACGCCAAAAACCTTTGCCTCAGGCCCGAAGTGAAGGGCGATTTCATCGGAAATGGTCGATGTCAGAATGGCACGAGGGGATCGGCCATCCGTGGTCGCCGCCCTTTGTGTCGGATCGATCTCGGCACTCTCATCCACTCCTCGCGCGCCGATCAGCGGGTAGTCGGGATCCTGTACATTGTAGAATTGCGTTCCCGACACTCGGTCAAACCAAAGATTCGCTACCATGCCGTGAATCGACGGGGTGGTGCCGGTCGCGAGTGTTGTGTGTCCGACAATCGTCTCGGTGTTTGCATGGTCGTGATGGGCGTTGGCAAACACTGCGCCGTTTTCAAGAAGGTAGGTAAAACCGCCCGATCCGAAACCCGAACCAAATCGGTCGATCAGATCGCCGCGCAACTGGTCCACCGTGATCTGCAGGACCAGTCGCGGCTTCTCCTGTGCGGCAAGCGATGTTGCTGCGGCGCATGCGGCAAATAGAGGCAACATCTTCTGCAATCGCATATCCATGATCCTCGCGGCTAATGTTTGATCCAATCCGGCTTGTTGATGCCCCACAAAATTGGTTGGAGACCGGATCTGTCGCTGGCTTTTACTGAAAACGAAGAGCCGCCCGGCATGGGCCGGGCGGTCTAACCATCCTATCGTGATCCGGGATCCTGCAGCGTTTCCATAACCTTGTCGAGGCTGAAAGATGCTGCTTCCTGGCGGGGTGGATATTCCTGGAATGTTGCTAGGAATTGTCCGACGTATTGCTGTGCGGGCACCAGCAGGTATGCACGATCCAGAACCCAATCATAATAGGTGTTCGATGTGCGATAGGCTCTCTCGTACGGATCGCGACGCAGGTTCGTGATCAGTGGTACGCGCAGGGGGGTTAATGGCTCCATCCATGCCCGGAAAGTCGCCCACGCGGTTTGTTCTAGGAACGTGATCTTCCAGTCGGAAAACCGTAGCGCCGCCAGATCACCATCATCGGTGAAATAGAACACCTCCTTGCGCGGACTTTGGTCTGTTTCGCCCGTCAGTAGCGGCAGGATGTTGTAGCCGTCCAAATGCACACGGTACTCGCGCCCCGCCATCGCGTCGACGGTAACTCCCTCTAGCAAATCGTCCTTGACCGTTTCATTCCCGGCTACTGCAAGGAAAGTCGGGAGCCAATCCATGTGGTGAACGATTTCGTTCGTGATCGAGCCCGGCTCGATCTTCCCTGGCCAGCGCACCATTGCGGGAACGCGCCAACCGCCTTCCCATTGGGTGTTCTTTTCGCCCCAGAAAGGTGTCATCGCCGCGTCGGGCCAAGTGTTCATGTGCGGGCCATTGTCTGTGGAGTAGAATACGATGGTGTTGTCCGCGATTCCAAGCTCGTCTAACTTTTCGAGGAACAGGCCGATATGCATGTCATGCTCGACCATCCCGTCGGCGTACTCATCCTGACCAGAGATTCCGCGGTTTTCGTCTTTGACATGCGTGCGGAAGTGCATTCGGGTGCCGTTCCACCAAACGAACCATGGCGTGCCTTCGGCTGTCTTCTCTTCGATGAACGCCAAAGCTGCAGCAGAGGTTTCATCGTCGACAGTTTCCATGCGCTTCTTGGTCAGTGCACCGGTATCTTCGATGGTTTGTGAGATCTCACTCTCACCATAGTTAGCCGATGATCGGATTACGCCGCGCGGGCCATAGCGATCCAGAAAAGTCTCTCCGTTCGGCAGAACCAGATCACGCGGATAGTCTTCGTTCTCAGGTTCCTCCTCGGCGTTCAGGTGATACAGATTGCCAAAGAACTGATCGAAGCCGTGGTTGGTTGGCAGGTGCTCGTCCCGGTCGCCCAAGTGGTTCTTTCCGAATTGGCCGGTTGCGTAACCCTCGGCCTTCAGCAAAGCGGCAATCGTCGGATCCTCTGTCTGCATGCCTTCTTCTGCTCCCGGCAAGCCGACCTTGGACAGGCCGGTTCGAAACACCGATTGCCCCATGATAAAAGATGCTCGACCAGCGGTGCAGGATTGTTCTGCATAATAGTCGGTGAACATGATCCCTTCGTCTGCAATCCGGTCGATGTTGGGTGTTTGATACCCCATTAGTCCAAACGTATAGGCCGAAATGTTGGACTGGCCGATATCGTCCCCCCAGATCACAAGAATATTCGGTTTTCCTTCCTGTGCCGACACGGACGTTGCAAGGGCAACGCTCGCAACCGCCAACTGCGCTACAAAAACTGCCTGTCGAAATCGCATGCAATTCTCCTCCCTTTTGCGTGCTTTCTTCTGTGGTAACTATTTCGTTATCAAGTCTTAGCCACTTTTGCGTAAAACGAATCGGAAGGGAAGTGAGTATTCCTAGATTGGCATGAGAAAGCTTTTCGCGACCTCGGTGTCAGATTCAGGGCCCAAGAATCATAGTTGGCTGTTGGCTAATTAGGTTGAACAGCCCCCCAAGCAGCAATGATACTTTGCCGTTCGAGGGCATCATAAAGCGCGGATTTGGAAGTGTGTGGGTCAGAAGGAGCCGGACGCGTATCGCAGTGCCGGGAGGGCAATCATCGACCCGAAAACGAGTAGCGCCGATTGACGGCCTCCGTTTCGGTTCGATTGTTACTACGTAGAAAAACGGAGGACGGCAGAAACCGATCTTGTCGACAGCACAACGGCGGCTCTTGAGCGTGGGTCGGTAGGTATGTGGCGACCGCATTCGCGGTTCGATGTAAAACGCTGTTTCGGCTACCTCAATTTCTTGCCAAAAAACCGCGATACCGCGAATGACCTAGGGAATGAACCTTTTGAGCAGAGGGAAGAACTATCAACTTGGGAAGCACGAAATCGTTGGCAACAGAGTCCAATTGCCTGATGTCGCGAGCCACCCTTGGAGACTACAGTAAGGTTTGGCTTTCTTCATCGCGAGCGAAAGGGCGATTTCAAAGGAAATCAGCTCGGTTTTCCTTGATCGGCTTTTTGCTTGAGACAGTGGAACATGGCAAAAAGGGGCACTTGTTGCCATTAGAATTGATTGTACCGTGTCATCGAACACGCGCGAAGGGGCTTCAATGATACGCTTGGTTGCAGTGTTCCTCGTGGTACTTCCCGGCATGGCCTATGCTCATGCCTCCGAGCGCATGGTTATCCTGACGCTGCCGACCGGGTGGTACATGGTCGGTGCCGCAATTGCCGTAGTGCTGACGGCACTCCTGAGCGCATTCGCTGCCCGGCCACCGAAATTTCCTGCTTTCGAATTGTTTTTCCGTCCGGCTTTTCTCGCTCGCACCGCACTAAATTGGATTGGTACAGCAGTTTTCGCTGTCCTCATCGGGACAGGTGTCTGGGGAACACACGACCCGGCAGAAAACTTGTTACCTTTGATGCTGTGGACCATGCTCTGGGTCGGGCTTACGCTTTTGGCTGTCCTGTTCGGCGATCTGTGGCGTAAAATCGAACCATGGAGTGGCCCGGTACGATTGCTGCGCCACCTTTTGGGCAGGAAGAAGAGAATTGGTCTTTCCAGGCTTGGATACTGGCCTGCCGTGCTGGGTTATCTGGGATTTGCCTGGTTCGAGATCGTGTCACTGGCCCCCGCGGACCCACCGCATCTCGCCCGGGTCGCGGTCATATACTATGTTGCCATTCTCGTTCTCGCCGTCACAGAAGGAGAGGAATGGTTGAGGCGAGGTGAGTTTCTGTCGGTCTATTTTGGGTTTGTTTCCAAAATCGCGCCCTTATGGGGCGAAGTGCGTAGCGGTGGTATCATGGTCATGGCTGGACCACCCGGTGCTCAGGTTCTGCGGATCGAACCGCTGGCACCTTCAGCTATTGCCTTCGTCACTCTTGTGCTCGCCTCGGTAAGCTTCGATGGACTGTCCGAAACCTTTTGGTGGCTCGCCCGCCTCGACATCAATCCCTTGGAGTTTCCTGGTCGTTCAGCTGTTTTGAAGGTGAATTCTGTCTCTCTTATCATTTTCTGGGGGATAAGCACGGCCCTCATACTCGGCGCGGTCCGTTTGGGTCTTCCACGGGGAAAGTTTCGGGAGGCAATCGGACCAATGATGCTGGCGTTTCTACCAATTGCAGCAGGGTATCATGTCGCGCACTATCTCGTTGCTTTCCTGACAGATGGGCAATATCTGATTGCCGCGATCAATGATCCGCTTGGAAAAGGCTGGCATCTGCTTGGACTTTCAGATCATTGGGTTTCTTTCGGCTTTCTGTCGACCCGTACGGGCGTACTGGCGATTTGGACTGCCCAGTTCTCGGTTATCCTCGCGGCTCATCTACTTGCAGTGATCCTTGGCTTTCGGTTGGGTGAACGGGCAGGCGTCGGGCCGAGTCTTTGGGCTCATTTGCCGGTCACGATATTGATGGTGGGCTATACGGTCTTCGGGTTGTGGTTGCTTTCCGCGCCAACGGCGGGATGAGAAAGGGTTTGCATTTCGCACTGACTCCGTGTTCCGTGACCAAGGGGAAACAAAAGACGCAGTCAGGAATTCAATGAAATTGCGTCGTTACAACAGCGGAGGTGTTTGATGACAAACAAGCCAATCCTCTCAAATCTCAATCGTCGATCTTTCGTCAAAGGGCTTGCGGGCACGGGCGCGCTTCTGTCCGGTGGTCTTGCAGCGCGCTATGCGCAAGCACAATCGTCTGAGCCAATTCGCTTTGGGTTCCAACTTCATCGCACCGGGATCGGGGCATCCTACGGACGTTGGTATGAACGCACGGCATCTGCTGCACTTCAGGTTCTCAATGACTCAGGTGGCATTAACGGGCGACCTGTAGAGATCATATTCGAAGACGACGGCACTGACCCCAAGCGCGGTGCCGAGGTGGTCGAAAAGCTGACGACCCAATCGAACTGTGACCTGGTGATGGGTACACTCTTTTCCCATGTGGTCATCGGATCCGCCCCGCGAGCGGGTGAATTGAAGGTGCCGTATCTTGTCTGTTCCGAAGGGCATCACGTTGCGAGCGGGATGCTGAATCGCTGGACCATGCAACCGGGCATAACGGACGTGAAAAGCCAGGTGCAGGGCATGGCGCCATTCGTGACCTCGAACCTCGGCAAGAAGGTCACGATGATTTTCCCCGATTTTGCATTCGGTCACGATCACCGCGACTATTTCACCGCAGCGGTGGCAGAGCAGGGCGGCGAGGTGATCAAGCATATTGCGATCCCGCCGACCGAAACCTCGTTCACTCGCTATTTCCCACAGATTCCTTCGGATACGGATGTCATCTATCACGTCATGGTAGGTCCCGCCGTTCTGACCTTTGTTAAAGAACTGGGCGAGTTTTATGGCTCGGGAGATCGGCCGCAGCTGTTCGGTTTCATCGACTCGCTTGAGGCGGTTGATATCAACTCGCCCGGCCTCGAATTTCTCGACGGTTCGCATTTCTGGGAAGGCCACCCACGCTATAAGCAGGCGGATGCATCGGATCATGAGACCTTCTATCGCGAAGCGGTTGGGGTGGACGATAACGGTGCTTCGGTTTCGGATTCGGCTGATGTCGCGACCTACGCGCACATGTTTTCGACATGGGAGACCCTGTTTGTTGCCAGACAGGCGATGGAGGCATCTGGATACCAAGGACCGGCGGACCGGCAGAAGGTCGTCGAGGCTATCGAAGAGATGACCGATTTCACCGAAAGCCGAGAACATCCGCAAGGACCAAAGACGTTCAATGGCAAAACCCACCAGGCCTTCGGGCTTCAATCCATCACCAAGGTTGAGGGTGGCAAATTGATACGTGTGCACCAGACCTCAATGGAAGACGGGTTCTATCCTGACGAGGTCGACTATACGACACTAAGTTTCTGACTTAGGGCGGGCGGGGCGCCAGCCCCTCCCGGATAATGAGTGGATTTCGGACCGTTCCTGCTTCTTGCCCTGATGGAGGGCCTCGTGACCGCCGCAGTCCTTGCGCTAACGGCGGTTGGGTTGTCGCTTGTGTTCGGCATCATGCGGGTTGTTAACGTCGCGCATGGTGAATTTTTTATGCTGGGCGCAGTGCTTGCTTGGTTCACTACTCAATGGATACCGGGACCACCAGCGATTGCTTTTGCGGCAGCGCTGGTCTTCTGCCCTTTGATCGTCGGCGCAATCGCGGCCCTTTCCGATGTGTTGGTTTTGAAAAGGTTGAATTATGAGCCCGAGGCCACGATCGTCGCAACGATCGGACTTTTGTACATTCTTCAGCAGGCGGCCTTGAGTTTTTTCGGTCCGGATGCGCGCCCGGTTCCGGCACCAATCAACTTCCGCATCCAACTGCCCTGGTTCGGCTACTCCGGCTATAAGCTGTTGGTTGTCGCAGCAGCGATCATGCTGTTGCTTGCGGTCTGGCTGATCCTCAAACATACGCGCATCGGATTAGTGATGCGGGCAACACAGGAAGACCGGGACACTGCGCGTGCTTTCGGGATAAATGTTGACAGGGTCTATGCCGGAGTATTCGCGATGGGGGCAGGGCTTGCCGCCATAGCCGCAGTTCTGATCGTTCCGATCCAGCAGGCTCACTACCTGATGGGGGGTGATCCACTTCTTTTGTCGTTCATCGTCGTAATCATTGGTGGTCTGGGAAGTTTGCGTGGCACACTGGTTGCGGCTATCGTCATTGGGTTGTCAGACGGCGTTCTTTCCACGTTCTTCGCCCCGACGTTGGCCAAAATAGTCGCAACGCTGGCCGTCGCGTTGATTCTTGTTTTCCGGCCTCAGGGCCTTTATGGAAAGCGCGCCGTATGAAAATCGATCGTGCGCTCTGGCTCCACTTCGGCCTTATCATTGTATTGCTTGCGTTCCATTTCTATGCGCCAGCGTATCATCACACAAATATCGCTCGGATCATGGTGCTGGCGATTTATGCGATGGGTTATAATATTGCGTTCGGCTACACCGGCCTTCTAAGCCTCGGCCATTCACTTTTCTTTGGCGCAGGGCTTTATGCTGCGGGGCTTCTTGCCTATTACGCGAACGGAGGTGCAACAGTAGGCCTTGTCGCAGGACTTGCCGCAGGCGGCAGCGTGGCCTTTGCCTTAGGCCTTTTTGCGCTCCGCACAGCAGGCGTTGCCTTCATGATCGTGACCCTGATGTTTGCACAGGCGGGATACCTGACGGTGCTGTATCTCGGCAGCTATACACGTGGGGACGAGGGCATTGTTGTTCCAAAATCCACTCGGATGCTCGGGGCTCTCGACCTTTCCGACGATGGCACCCGCTATTTGGTTGCTTTCGCGTTGTTTTCTGTGGCGCTTTTGATCAATCTCTGGCTTGCCCGCTCGCCACGCGGGCGGATTATGGTGGCGATACGCGAGAACGAGGAGCGCAGCCGCATGCTCGGTTACAACCCATTCGCGGTCAAGCTTTTTGCACTGACGGTTTCCGGTGTCTATGCAGGGGTCAGTGGCGCAGCATATGCATTGATGTTCGGTTATGTGGGTGCCAGCCTAGTTTCTGTACAGTATTCGATTTTGCCGCTTCTTTATGTCCTTCTTGGTGGTGCGGGTACGGTCATTGGTCCTTTCCTCGGCGCACTGCTGATGTTTTATCTGGTCGACTATGCCAGTTCTTTGACCGACGCTCACCAATTCGTGACCGGGGCCGTGTTGGTCCTCCTCATCCTATTTGCGCCAAGAGGCATACTTGGCACACTGCGTGAACGGGGGATGAGATGGTTGCCGTAACTCTTCTTGAAGCCCGAGAGCTTACCCGGCACTTCGGCGGATTGAAGGCAGTGGACAAGGTGGATTTCGATGTTTCTGAAGGTGAAATTCACGCGATCATCGGCCCGAACGGCGCTGGCAAGACAACGTTTGTCAGTTTGCTGTCGGGCCGAATTCCGGTGCAGTCCGGATCGATCCATCTATCTGGCCATGACATAACACGATTACCTGCGCATGCCCGCGTGCGGGCCGGCATCGCCTATACCTTTCAGATCACACAGATCTACGGCGCGCTGAGTGCCTTTGACAACGTAGCGCTTGCAGTCCAGAGTCGCCATTCTCAACACATAATCGACGATGCAATGTCCGCACTGGAACGGGTGGGTTTGGCGGATCGAGCCGATCAGATTTCTGGGACGCTGAGTTATGGCCATCAACGCTTACTGGAGATCGCAATGGGACTTGGCTTGGAGCCAAAGCTTCTGATTCTCGACGAACCGACACAGGGATTGGCGCAAGGAGAGATCGAAATCTTCAAATCAATTGTTCGAAGCATAGTCCCTGAGGCCACCGTTCTTCTTATAGAGCATAACATGGACGTGGTCATGGACCTGGCCGATCGCATCACGGTGCTAAACTTTGGCCAGATCTTGGCGACCGGGTCACCACTGTCGATCCGGGCGAACAGTGCGGTTCAGGCTGCCTATCTAGGGGGGTGAATGCTAAAACTCGATGGTATCGACGCAGGTTACGGCGCGGTTCAGGTTCTGCATGGCTTGTCGCTTGCGGTTGCCTCTGGTGAGGTGCTTTGCTTGATGGGGAGGAATGGCGCCGGGAAGTCTACTTCACTCAAGACTATCATCGGTCAGGTACGTTCGAGTGCTGGCAAAGTGGAACTTGACGGCACCCGCTTGGAGGCGCTTCCTGCCCATGAAGTGCCACGCCATGGCGTCGGTTACGTCCCGCAAGGGCGTCGACTGTTCGGAAACCTGACCGTCTCTGAGAATATTGAAATCGGATTGATGACCCGAGATCGGAGCGCACAGGTGCGAGAAAAGGTACTGGACCTCTTTCCGAGGCTCCGAGAACGCATGGGGCAGGTGTCGCGTACGCTGTCGGGTGGTGAACAGCAGATGCTTGCCATCGCTCGGGCACTTTGCCTTGAACCAAAAGTGCTGCTGCTCGATGAACCGACCGAAGGGTTGCAGCCTTCGATGATTGCGCTGATCCGTGACACGATTATTGGTCTGAAAGCGACAGGTGTCGCGACGATTCTCGTGGAACAACGGGTCGATGCTGCGCTGTCGATTTCCGATCGAATTGCATTCGTCGTTGGGGGCAGGATCGTAGAAACTGCTTTTGCCCGAGATCTGGTTCCCCATGCTCACCAGTTCAGGAAACATGTCGGGATATAATGCATGGTTCGAAACAAGTGAATTGGATACTTCTTCGAAAAAAACGCGTTCTCGATAGCTTATTGATTATTGGCTCCGGCGGTAGGGATCGAACCTACGACCAATTGATTAACAGTCAACTGCTCTACCGCTGAGCTACGCCGGAACGGTGCGCGCCGTATAGCAACACCGGTTTTCGGCGTCCAGAGGGTTCGGCGCATTTTTTGCGGATTTCGGCCGTGACGAAATTCAGGCTTCAGAACAGAAAGGTTGCACCGAAAATCGGCCCGGATTGGTCAAAGGTATAGTCTGCGCCGTTGACCTCGTGATCTACTTCGATATGGCGGTAACCGCCTCTGAGCAGCCATCGATCGTTGAGGGCATAGTCTGCCGTCAGTAAAACCTGCCAGGTTTCGCTGCCACTACGGAAACCGCCATAATCAAGAAACGCGGTGCCCGACCATCTGTCGGAAAACTGAACCCGGGCGCGCATGGCGATCAAAGGATCGAACCAGTCTTCGTCGACGGTATTTGTTCGGTCCGGAAGTGCGCCCTGAGTCAGAGTGAAGACGGTATCAGTGCTGTACCATCTAAATCCCGCACCGGCATCGAGTGAGACGTTGCTATCCTCGTAGACCCGATAGGCGGCATAGGCGTTGAAGACCTGGGTTTTGACGGAAGTGTTGAGTTCTCCGAACGCCCCTCCGGGAGTTGCCGTACCGAAGGAGATGTCGGTCAGCATGTAGTCAGCAAGAAGACTCCAACGCCCGTTGGATGCGCCGAATGCGCCCATGAATGCAAAATCCAAGTTATCCAGCGCGTCGCTGAACGACAGGGTGGCGTCCACTGTTCCGAAAGCCGTTTCAGTGGAGGTGTTGGTTTCGGGTGTGAACAGATAGATCGAGGCCGAATAGCTCCAATCCCGGTCCTGGGCATATGACGGGCCGGAGACGAAAATCGCAAGCGAAGCTGCCAGAAGGATCAAGTTTACAATGCCGGAGCGGATCATTTTCAGTCCTTTAGAATGGGGCCGGTTTGTGTCGGTTCATGGCGAGTGAAATCACACCAAAGTCACAAGGCAGTTTCAGCTGAAGTTAACACAAAAATCACATTCAAATACGTTTATTTTGTAGTGACCCACGGCCCAACACAAATCTCGGCTTTTGTTCGGTAGGCAACGCGGGTGATGGGGATCAACGTAACTGTATTCCGATCTGGAAAGGTTTTGGGACCCATGGGGTCCGTCAAATGGCCTCGAAGGTTAAAGACGCCAGCAAATTGAAAACCCCGGACAAAAGACTGCAAATTTGGTGCATCGCTGCCTTGGCCGCGCAAGTCCCGCCATTGCCTCAACCAGCTTCTCCTTATGTCTGCAAAGAGAAGTTGACCAACGGAATGGCAAGGACTTGACCAAGGCCGGGGCTAGCCCCGGCGCCGACGGCGCCGCCCGCTCGATGCATCGGCATCACTGTTCGAATGGGTGTTGAACGACGGTGCGGGCAAAGTCACAACTTGGCTGAGTTCCGGGAACCGATCGGTCTTGTGCGGGATTGCGTTTGCAGCGACGAAATGTTCCTGAAATTTCGGCTCGATCGCTGTTTCAACCTTGGTGATCTCCCGCACGACGCGTTCAATCTCGGCCCTTGAAGAGATATTGCACAACGCGATGCGAGCACCCGTGCCTGCGGCGTTGCCTGCACTTGTTACTTTTTCCAGCGGCGCGTCGGGGATCATTCCCAGAACCATGGCGTGTTTGGTCGAGATATGCGCGCCAAAAGCACCCGCCAGGACGACACGGTCAACCTTGTCGACATTCATTTCATCCATCAGCAGGCGCGCGCCCGCATAGAGGGCCGACTTGGCAAGCTGGATAGCCCGAATATCGCCCTGCGTCACGGTTATGCGCGGACCACCCTCGGGGCTGGCGTCGTGGATCAGATAGGCATGCGTCCGGCCTTCGGGAACGCAGCGGGTGGTACCGGTCTGTACGGCCGACCCGATCAGGCCGCTTTCGTCCAGCAGGCCGGCCATGCGCATTTCGGCCACTGCCTCGATGATGCCCGAACCGCAAATGCCGGTGATGCCGGTCGTGGCGATTTCGGCATCAAATCCTTCCTCGTCCGACCATTTGTCAGAGCCGATAACGCGGAAGCGCGGCTCTTTCGTTTCGGCGTTGATCTCGATCCGTTCGATGGCGCCGGGAGCAGCGCGTTGACCGGAGCTGATCTGCGCGCCCTCAAAGGCAGGGCCGGTGGGTGAAGAGCAGGCCAGCACCCGGGACTTGTTGCCAAGCAAAATTTCCGCGTTGGTTCCCACATCGACGATCAGAACCAGGTCGTCGGACTTGCCGGGTTCTTCGGAGAGGGCCACCGCCGCGCAATCCGCCCCAACATGACCAGCGATACAGGGCAGCACATAGACCTGCGCACGTGGATTCATGGCGGTCAGATCCATCTCGCGGGCTGGCAGGGAGAGGCTTTCGGATGTCGCCAGCGCGAAGGGAGCTTGGCCAAGCTCGACCGGGTCGATGCCTAGCAGCAGATGGTGCATCACCGGGTTGCAGACGAAAACCGTTTCCAGGATCAATTCGGGCGAAATGCCGGCGTCTTCGGCGATGGCTTTGGTAATATCATTGATCGCGTCACGTACGGCAGTTGTCATTTCCCTGTCGCCGCCGGGGTTCATCATCGAATAGCTGACCCGGCTCATCAGGTCTTCGCCAAAACGGATCTGCGGGTTCATGAGCCCGGATGACGCTTTGACCTCGCCATTGCGAAGATCGGTCAAATGGGCGGCAATCGTCGTTGAACCAAGGTCAATTGCAAGCCCATAGATACGTTCTTCGGAGTATCCGGGCCAGATTTCCAGAATTTGGTGAGCGGTGTCACGGTGTCCCTTGTGCAGCGCAACAGTGGCCTTCCAGCCTCCTTTGCGCAGGGCCGGTTGCAGCTTGGACAAGAGCGAAAGATCGGCGGTAACCTTATCGACGCCCCACTGCGCCTTGAGTGCGCGTTCCAGTCGTTCCAGATCGCCGGTGGGCTCGTGCATATCTGGCTCATCAACCTCTACGAAATAGAGATGGGTCGCCGGGTCCATGACGATGGCGCGTGCGGTGGCTGCCTTGCGTACCACCTGGCGATGTACCTGGCTTTCTGGAGGAACATCGATCACGACGTTTCCCTGAACGGTGGCCTGGCACCCCAATCGGCGTCCGGACTTAAGACCGCGTTTATCATCATAGCGCTGTTCGACCGCGTTCCAATCGCTGAGCGCGCCTTCTTTGACCGTCACGCCATGCTTGGGAAATTCGCCATAAGACGGTGTGATCTGACATTTGGAGCAGATACCGCGCCCGCCACAGACAGAGTCGAGATCCACACCAAGCTGTCGGGCAGCCGTCAGGATCGGGGTTCCGACCGGGAAGTGGCCGCGTTTGCCAGATGGGGTGAAGACAACAAGTGGATCGCTGGTCATGACTGGCCTGCCTCTGGAATTCATACGTTTGACGCGCAACATATGGGTTTGCACGAAAAGAGAAAGGCGCCGAACGGCAGGTTTCGGGCGTGTTGCGTCGTTTTCGCACCTTACCGTCAAAAATGATGCGCGTAGGACTCGCCTTTTTCTGTACCCCAATTTCCGCGGATCTGTGAGCTGGGGCTTTCCCTTGCCCGGAAACCATGCAATAGGGTCACCGCCAAACGGGGTTTTGCATGGGGTTAGCAAATGCAGATTCGTGAGGCTCTCACCTTTGACGACGTTCTTCTGGTTCCGGCGGCTTCTTCCGTGCTGCCATCCACCGCCAATACGGCAACGCGCGTGACACGCGAGATCAGCATGAATATTCCGCTGCTCAGTTCCGCCATGGACACGGTGACCGAATCGCGAATGGCGATTGCCATGGCCCAGGCGGGCGGCATTGGCGTGATTCACAAGAATCTGGGCGTCGAGGAACAAGCGCGCGAAGTAAGACGGGTCAAGCGGTTCGAATCGGGCATCGTATACAACCCTGTCACGCTTCGGCCGGATCAGACATTGGCAGATGCCAAGGCCTTGGTGCAGCGTTACAATTTCACGGGTTTTCCGGTGGTTGACGAAAAAGGCCGCGTAGTTGGCATTGTCACCAACCGGGACATGCGTTTTGCCACGTCCGATGACACGCCAATTCGGGTGATGATGACCTCGGACAACCTGGCGATGCTGCGCGAGCCGGCGGATCTGGAAGAAGCCAAGAGTCTGATGAAGGCGCGGCGGATCGAGAAATTGCTGGTCGTGGACGGCAATGGCAAACTCACGGGTCTTTTGACCCTGAAAGACACGGAACAAGCGGTTCTGAACCCTACCGCCTGCAAGGACCGTCTGGGGCGGCTTCGGGTTGCTGCAGCCTCGTCTGTAGGAGACACGGGATTCGAGCGATCCGAAGCGCTGGTCGACTCGGGCGTCGACATTATCGTGGTGGACACCGCGCATGGCCATTCGGCGGGCGTGATCGATGCGGTCAAACGCGCCAAGACCTTGTCGAACGAAGTTCAGATCATTGCCGGGAACGTTGCGACGGCGGATGCGGTGAAAGCGCTGATTGATGCGGGCGCCGATGCTGTCAAGGTTGGCATCGGGCCGGGATCCATCTGCACCACGCGTATGGTGGCCGGTGTGGGCGTTCCGCAGCTGACGGCCATCATGGATTGTGCCGAAGCAGCCGGAGACGTGCCTGTCATCGCTGATGGTGGTATCAAGTTTTCCGGGGATTTTGCCAAGGCCATTGCGGCCGGTGCATCCTGTGCCATGGTCGGATCGATGATCGCGGGCACTGACGAAAGCCCCGGCGAGGTGATCCTGTATCAGGGCCGATCGTTCAAATCCTATCGCGGTATGGGAAGCTTGGGCGCCATGGCGCGCGGTTCGGCCGACCGGTATTTCCAAAAGGACGCAGCTAGCGACAAACTGGTACCTGAAGGGATCGAGGGTCAAGTGCCCTACAAAGGATCGGCGAGCGCGGTCATTCACCAACTTGTAGGCGGGTTGCGGGCCGCCATGGGGTACACGGGCTGCGCCAATGTCGAGGAAATGCGCAGCAATTGCCAGTTCGTCAAGATCACCGGTGCGGGCCTCAAGGAAAGCCATGTTCACGACGTGCAGATCACCCGCGAGAGCCCGAACTATCGTATAGGTTAATCGTTTGGCGGGACTTGGCCTTGCGGCAGCCCTGCCATGTTCGGCTTTTGAAGGTGGACCAGTTGAGGCAATGCGTATCAACGCGAAAACAAACCGGACTTTGTTATGACACCTGCCGCCCGTATTCAGGCCTCCATCGAAATTCTTGACGAGATTCTGGCCGGAACACCGGCCGAGAAGTCTCTGACAGGATGGGCGCGGCGCAGTCGGTTTGCAGGATCGAAGGACCGAGCAGCGATCCGCGACCATGTTTTCGATGCACTGCGCTGCAAAAGATCCTTTGCAGCGTTAGGAGGGGCTGAGACAGGGCGTGGACTTATGATCGGCCTGATCCGGGCCGCCAGTGAAGACCCGACAGACCTTTTTACTGGCGCGCGGCATGCTCCACTGCCTGTCGGTGAAAATGAAACCGGGTGTACACCTGCCTCGGGTGGCGAGGAAAACGACCTGCCCGACTGGTTGTGGTCGCGGTTTCAGGACAGTCTGGGTGACGAAGCACAGGCCGCTGCACAGGCGCTGCGCCATCGCGCGCCGGTTCATCTGCGAGTGAATCGCCTAAAGTCCGATTTGCCACAAGCGGTCGAAGTACTGGCCAGGGACGGGATCGAAGCTCGTTCGCATTCCGCGTGCGACACCGCGCTGGAAATTGTCTCGGGTGCACGGCTAGTCGCAAAAAGCCGCGCTTTTCTGGATGGCCTGGTCGAGCTTCAGGATGCCGCCAGCCAAGCGGTTGTGGCGTCTCTTCCTCTGCGCCCAGGACTGAAGGTGCTGGATTATTGCGCCGGGGGGGGCGGCAAGTCGCTTGCCCTAGCTGCGTCTCGCGGCGTTTCGGTATTCGCCCATGATATCTCACCAGTCCGAATGAGCGATATCCCCGCGCGCGCGCAACGCGCTGGCGTTGATATCACCTTGCTGGATGGCGTGAGTGTCGCCGCCAATTCACCTTATGATATCGTTCTGGTTGATGCTCCGTGCTCGGGCAGCGGATCGTGGCGTCGTGCACCCGCCGGGAAATGGGCCTTGACACCAGAACGACTGACCGAACTGTGTTCTATTCAACAAAGCATCCTGTCGAAGGCTTCGGTGCTTGTTTCAAATGGTGGACTGCTGGCCTATGCAACCTGCTCCATGTTGCGTGAAGAAAATCAAGAGGCGGTGGGCGCCTTGGTCAGGCAAAACCCACAGTGGTCCAGTGTGTTCGAAAAACTATGGTTGGTTTCCGAGGGCACTGATGGGTTCTACACTGCGCACTTGACGCAGAATAGCGCCTCCAGATAACAACTACAGGCGGAGTAACGCATTAAGTTGGGATTAACCCCGGTTGCGCGTAATACCCGGACCAATGACATCAAACGGAGTGTCTCAGTGTCTGCAACCGCCAATCCGGCAATGCCGGTCCGTCACCGGAGTGTCACGAAACCATGGCGTCGTATGGCGTTGTTCGCCTGTATCGTCGTTGTGCTTGTTTCGGCTTTGGCTGGCGACATGACTGATGGCGTAACTCGAGGTTTGTATGCTGTGGGCCTGTCGCTGTCTGCGGTTTTGGTTCTGTCTACCATTCGAGAGTGGAGCCTTGATCGTCGCGCAAAGCTGGTTGACGAACTCGTTTCCTCCTATCTGCACAGCGATACGTCTCCTGGCATTATCACAGATTCCCGAGGATGCGTGCGTTTCGCGAATGCCGCTGCAAAGGCAAGTTTCAATGTTGACGATCATGGTAGTCTCGATGTTTTGCTGCGAAGTTTTTTTCCGTCTCCGGCGGCCGTTCTGTTACGGCTGCAATCTGTTGCGCAAAGGAAGGGAGTGGCACACGATGAGCTCGTAACTGGTCGCGGAATTATCAAAATATCGGCCCAGCTTCTTGGAAAAGACACGTATTTGTGGAGGTTGACCAGTGTTCCGGGGAGTGACAGTTTTAACGGCGATGATGTTGAGGGTCTGCCGATGGTAACGGTAGGGAGATCAAACAGGATCCAGTTTGCAAATGAAGCCGCACACAATCTATTTGGATTCGCACCCGGCAATCTGAAGCAAGTTATTGCCGAGCAAGACATCCGACCCGGGTCCATTGTCAAAGTTCAAAGCAAAACTGGAATGGTACCGGTGGCCATCGCTGAAATTCGCAAAACAGTTGGCAGCAGAAAAATCGCACTCTGCCCGTTAGGACCTGAAGTGTTCATGGCTCCGGCGCCATCATTCAATGATCTGCCCGTTCCGCTGATGCGTCTTTCAGCCCAGGGAGAAGTGCTTGAGACGAACCCACTTGCCGATGAATTGCTTGGTTGCACGCCCCAAGACGGGACCACTGTTGAGCAGATCATGCATGGGCTTGGTCGCCCGATCAGGGACTGGCTGCGCGAAACAATCGAGGGATCGGTCAAACCTCGGTCAGAATTCTTGCGCCTGAGTCGACCGGACAGGGAAACGTTTGTGCAAGTCACGCTTAGCAAGGTGGTTCGCTTCGGTGAAACAAGCTTGATTGCGGTTCTCAACGATGCAACTGAACTCAAGACACTTGAGGCGCAGTTTGTTCAAAGCCAGAAAATGCAGGCGGTCGGGCAATTGGCCGGCGGGGTCGCGCATGACTTCAATAACTTGCTGACTGCGATTTCGGGGCATTGCGACCTTCTGCTTCTGCGCCACGATCAGGGCGATCCCGACTATGGTGACCTTATTCAGATCAACCAGAACGCCAATAGGGCCGCTGCTCTGATCGGCCAATTGCTGGCGTTTTCGCGAAAGCAGACCTTGCGGCCCGAGACGCTGGACATGCGCGATACACTGTCCGATTTGATCCATTTGCTGAATCGGCTTGTCGGCGAAAAGATCACGCTGACCCTCAGTCATGACCCGGTTCTGAAGCCCGTTCGTGCGGACAAACGCCAGTTGGAACAGGTCTTGATGAATCTGGTGGTGAATGCGCGCGATGCCATGCCGAAAGGTGGGGAGATTCGGATTGAAACCGAAGTTGTCGCGTTCGATCAACCACTGAAACGCGACAGGGCAGAGATGCCGATTGGTGAATACGTATCCGTCAAGGTTATAGATGAAGGCGTCGGGATAGCCGCGGACAAGCTGCCAAAAGTATTCGAGCCGTTTTATACCACAAAGCGAACTGGCGAAGGTACTGGCCTGGGCCTTTCAACGGTATATGGGATCGTCAAGCAAACTGGCGGTTTCATATTTGTTGACAGCGTTGAGGGCAGGGGATCCGAGTTTACTTTGTATCTGCCGGTTTGGCATGAGGTTGAAGTTATTGAACCTAGAGTGTCGGATTCCAACACCGTTCCCATTCCAAAACATGGGGAAGGCGTGGTTTTGCTGGTGGAGGACGAAGCGTCGGTCCGCGCTTTTGCGTCACGCGCACTAAGAATGAGAGGTTATACCGTACTTGAAGCGGAAACGGGTGAAGAGGCGCTTGACGTGCTGGCAGAGGGGGAAGTCCTCGTGGACATCATCGTCACGGATGTGGTGATGCCCGGGATGGACGGTCCGACCTGGGTGAAAAAAGCATTGAAAAACCGGCCGGGTGTCAGGGTCATCTTTGTTTCGGGATATGCTGAAGGTGCATTTGGCGAAACAGAGCCGGAGTTTGCACATTCCGTGTTCCTGCCAAAACCGTTCTCGTTAAATCAGTTGACTGAAACGGTTTTTCAGCAGCTGAACTAGGTTTTGTGGCGACAAGGTTTGTCAAAGTGCCGATTGGTAAAGGTCGAAATCATCTGCGTACCTGTGGCGTAGTTGCCGTTCAGTCTCTTCGGTAAGAACCAATGGCATTGGAGGGGACGCGTTCTCGCGCGGCAACTCCAACCTGATCTTAAGCCGGTTCTCCAGAAACTCGATAATCTGGCTCTGGTGATCGTATTTGAACACATGAGAAACAGTGACGCCACCCGCCCGGGGAGTGAGGAATTTGGCCTGGCTGCCAACTTGGGCGAAGGCCGGCTGATCATTACTTCTCAGGTAGCCGCGGACGAAACTGTCGAAATCGATTCCACTGGTCGAGGTGGGTTTGCCGTCTAGAAATGGGCGGCGGCGGTATCGGTACCAGCTTCCCAGCCAGTCGACCGGCTCGCGAACGACCGCCATGACTTCAAGGTCGACGTCGAAAAGCTTCGCAAACATGCTGTTAAAAAAACGATCATACCTGCGAAGGGGGGCGTGCTTCAACTCGGGAGGTCCCGAAACGACGATATCCGCGTGATCCTTCAAAGCCGCGTGGTATGCTGTGGTCCCCGTTTTCGGAACCGACAAAAGGACAAGGCGTTCTTTATAGAAAACAATCATTTATCTTGCGTTCTTCTTTTGGATTTCACGGTCAGAGTGCCGTAAAGGGTTCTTTAATACAATTGGATAAAGCTTCAATTAAGAGATTTGAGTTGAAATGTTCTCTTTTTGGTCCCATAAGGAACAAGAGGCGAACAAAGCAGCGATTGCCGCCCGCTCAAGGGTGTGACAAAAGGAAAGCGACAGGACAATGGCGGATCTTCTGACGATGAGCAGCAAGCAAAACGCGGACAAGCAAAAAGCGCTGGACAGCGCCCTGGCCCAGATCGAGCGTCAATTCGGTAAAGGATCGATTATGAAACTGGGCGGCGACAATGCGTTGCCGGAAATCGAGGCCAGCTCAACCGGCTCTCTGGGTCTGGATATTGCGCTTGGTATTGGTGGCCTGCCGATGGGCCGTATCGTGGAAATCTACGGCCCGGAAAGCTCGGGCAAGACAACTCTCACGCTGCACTGCATTGCCGAACAACAAAAGCGGGGAGGGGTGTGCGCCTTCGTGGATGCTGAACACGCGCTTGATCCGCAATATGCCCGCAAATTGGGCGTTGATCTGGATGAGTTACTGATTTCGCAACCCGACACAGGTGAACAAGCGCTGGAAATAACCGATACATTGGTGCGCTCGGGCGCGGTCAACATGGTTGTTGTCGACTCGGTTGCGGCCCTGACGCCGAAATCTGAACTGGAAGGCGACATGGGTGACAGCAGCGTGGGCGTTCAGGCCCGGTTGATGAGCCAAGCCATGCGCAAGTTGACAGCGTCAATCAGTCGGTCAAATTGCATGGTGATCTTCATCAACCAAATCCGGATGAAGATCGGCGTTATGTTTGGCAGCCCGGAGACCACGACAGGTGGTAACGCCCTGAAATTCTACAGCTCGGTGCGCCTGGACATTCGCCGTATTGGTGCCATCAAGGACCGGGATGAAGTTGTCGGCAACCAGACCCGGGTGAAAGTCGTCAAGAACAAGGTTGCGCCGCCCTTCAAGCAGGTTGAATTCGACATCATGTATGGCGAAGGCATTTCGAAGATGGGCGAATTGCTGGATCTGGGCGTCAAGGCCGGGGTGGTTGAGAAATCCGGGTCGTGGTTTAGCTATGGCGACGAACGGATCGGCCAGGGGCGGGAGAATGCCAAAACCTATCTGCGTGAGAATACCCGCGTTGCTCTGGAGATCGAGGACAAGATTCGTGCGGCCCACGGCCTGGAGTTCGACATGGCGTCCGATGGGGACGAGGACGATATTCTCGAAGCGTGACGATAGCCTGCGAAACAGCAAGAGTATCACTTTCGCGTCGGTCTGGATAAAGTGAAACATGGCAAGGCGATCCGATCGGGTCGCCTTGTTTCGTTTGCCGCATCCTTGCGCTGTGGACTATCGTTCGGGACGTCGCTAAACCATCACAGAACCAAACAAATGCGCGTCGAGAGAGCCACATGCCCACGCTGAACGAGATCCGCTCAACCTTTCTGAACTACTTCGCCAAACAGGGACACGAAGTCGTGGCATCAAGCCCGTTGGTTCCGCGAAACGATCCGACCCTGATGTTTGTCAATTCGGGCATGGTACAGTTCAAGAACCTGTTCACCGGCGTCGAATCCCGAGACTACAAGCGCGCCACGACAGCACAAAAATGTGTACGGGCCGGGGGCAAGCACAATGACCTCGACAACGTAGGGTATACTGCACGGCACCACACGTTTTTCGAGATGCTGGGCAACTTTTCCTTTGGTGACTATTTCAAGGCCGAGGCAATTCCTTTTGCCTGGGACCTGATCACCAAGGATTTCGGTATCGATAAAAACCGGTTGTTGACTACGGTCTATCACACCGATGATGAAGCTTTTGAAATCTGGAAAAAAGTCGGTGTTTCCGAGGATCGGATCATTCGCATCGCGACCTCTGACAACTTCTGGCAGATGGGGCCGACCGGCCCCTGCGGTCCGTGCACCGAGATATTTTATGACCACGGCGATCATATCTGGGGTGGCCCGCCGGGCAGCGCCGACGAAGACGGGGACCGCTTCATCGAGATCTGGAACATCGTGTTCATGCAAAATGAGCAGTTCGAGGACGGCTCGATGCGCGAACTCGACATGCAGTCCATCGATACTGGAATGGGGCTGGAACGGATTGGGGCACTGCTGCAAGGCAGCCACGACAACTATGACACCGACCTGTTCAAAACCCTCATCGAAGCCTCCGCACATGCCACCAATGTCGACCCCTATGGGGATCAGAACGTGCACCATCGGGTTGTCGCGGATCACTTGCGTTCCACCTCTTTCCTGATTGCCGATGGCGTGATGCCCTCAAACGACGGTCGGGGGTATGTGCTGCGCCGTATCATGCGCCGGGCCATGCGCCATGCGCATCTATTAGGGGCGAAGGATCCGGTCATGCACCGCCTGGTACCGACGCTGGTCCAATTGATGGGTGCGCAATACGGTGAACTTGGTCGCGCGCAGGCCTTGATCGAAGAGACTCTGCTTTTGGAAGAGACGCGGTTCAAGCAGACGCTTGATCGCGGCTTGAAACTGCTGGACGATGAGTTGGCTAGTTTAGCGGCGGATCAGCCGTTGCCCGGACAGGCGGCATTCAAACTTTATGATACTTATGGCTTTCCGCTCGACCTGACGCAGGATGCGTTGCGTGAAAAAGGCCGTGCGGTGGATACCGAAGGCTTTGACGCAGCCATGGCAGAGCAGAAGGCCAAGGCGCGCGCGGCCTGGGCCGGTTCGGGTGAATCTGCGGATAATGCAGTGTGGTTCGACGTTCTGGATTCTGTCGGAGCCACGGATTTCCTTGGGTATGAGACTGAAATTGCTGAAGGCCAAATCATGGCCTTGGTCGTGGATGGTGCGCTGGTCGGAAAGATCAACGCAGGCGAGTCCGGTTGGATCATTGTCAACCAAACGCCCTTTTATGGCGAGGCCGGGGGGCAGATTGGGGACACCGGTATCATTCGCAAGATCGATGACCGAATTCAGGCTGCGACAGTCAAGGACACAAGGAAATTCGCTGATGCGAAGGTCTATGCACATCTTGTGACGGTCGACGGGGGCATGATGGCAAAAGGCGATGCTGTGGAACTGGAAGTCGACCATGCTCGCCGCACGGCAATACGCGCCAACCACTCGGCCACGCACCTGCTGCATGAAGCGCTTCGGGAAACACTTGGCGATCATGTGGCACAACGAGGCTCTTTGAATGCGGATGACCGTCTGCGGTTCGATTTCAGCCATTCCAAGGCGTTGACCGATGCAGAGTTGACCAAGGTCGCTGCCGAGGTGAACAGCTTTATCCGGCAAAACACCAAGGTCGAAACCCGTATTATGACACCTGACGATGCCCGCGGGATCGGAGCCCAGGCATTGTTCGGCGAAAAGTATGGTGACGAGGTTCGCGTGGTGTCGATGGGACGAGCGGAAACCGGCAAAGGCCAGGACGGGCAGACTTATTCCATCGAGCTTTGTGGCGGCACGCATGTCAAACAAACCGGCGATATTGGCACATTCGTGCTGCTTGGTGATAGTGCATCATCGGCGGGCGTGCGGCGAATCGAGGCTCTGACCGGAGCGGTCGCTTTTGAGCATCTGACCCGGGAGGCCACCACGCTTGCCGAAGTGTCGGGAATGTTGAAAGCGCAGTCGGCGGAAGTTGCCGATCGGGTCAAGTCCCTGATGGATGAACGCAAGGCGCTACAGAACGAGGTTGCCCAATTGCGCCGGGAACTGGCTATGGCCGGTGGCGCAGGTCAGGGCGGTGGTCAGGAGGCGCGCATTGTCAACGGCATCCGTTTCGTTTCACAAGTTCTGTCTGGTGTGTCAGGCAAGGACCTGCCGTCATTGATAGACGAGCATAAACAGCGGATTGAGACCGGTGCCGTGTTGCTGATCGCAGATGCCGGTGACAAGGCGGCGGTGGCTGCCGGGGTGACCAATGATCTAATCGGTAAAGTGTCAGCGGTGGATCTGGTGCGCGCGGCGGTTGCTGAACTGGGCGGCAAGGGTGGCGGCGGTCGTCCGGACATGGCGCAGGGTGGCGGCAAGGACACCACAAACGCGGATGCGGCCATAAAGGCAGCTGAACAGGTAATTGGAGGATAGGATGGGAGCTCTCTGGATTGCGCATGTCACGGTGACAGACACCGAAGCCTACGGCAAATACGCGGAACTTGCGGGTCCTGCGATCGCCAAGCATGGTGGCAAGTTCATTGCCCGCGGCAGCCGATATGTACAACTGGAAGGAAAGGAAAGACCACGGAATGTTGTGGCGACCTTTCCGTCGCTTGAGGCTGCTGTGGAGTGTTACAACTCGACAGAGTACCAACAGGCGTTGAGCCACGCGCGGGATGCATCCGAGCGTGAGTTGCTGGTTGTCGAGACGACCGAGTAACAAAGGAAGCAATCAATTTTCCTGAGAAAAGCCC
Organism: Ruegeria sp. BHSB058; assembly: GCF_059613285.1. Classification (NCBI taxonomy): domain Bacteria; kingdom Pseudomonadati; phylum Pseudomonadota; class Alphaproteobacteria; order Rhodobacterales; family Roseobacteraceae; genus Ruegeria; species Ruegeria sp. BHSB058. The sequence continues at coordinate 36,095 of NZ_JBXWSF010000015.1, forward strand.
GGCCGTACGCCGGGTTTTTTTGTTTTCGGACTAGGACCGGCGGGTTTCTGCCTGTCCAGAAATCACCCCATATCAGCCACATTCCGTTTCGGATTTCCGCCTTTTTTCGGGTTCAGCACTAGGGGCAGTCGTATCGACACTGTCCAAGGGCGCCACATGCATTGCTAAAACCCTTGGATAGAGCTGTTGCGACTACACCGTTCTGACTTAATCCGAGGTGTCGCCATGCTGCCATGTGGTCGAAAACCCATCATCTTTTCGTTCCGCCGCCTTCAGCAGACCGCAATGGGAGCTCTTCTTACGGTTGTTGGTATCACCACTGGGACTGGTGCCATCGCCTTGGAGAATACCTATCTCAACGTATCCGTTTCGTTTCCCGCTCCGTCGGGAGCAAAAGACTTGTGTGAAACCTACTCGTGGGCCTGCGCGACCGTCGCAAATGCAACTGTGCCGAACGGGCAAGAGTTGAGACTGGTAAGTGACGTAAACAGCCGCGTTAATCGAACGACGCGCACGATTGAAGACCAGACACAGTATCGCAAGGCTGAAGAATGGGCTCTTCCGACGTCCAGGGGAGGCGATTGTGAGGACTTTGCCCTTTTGAAAAAGCATGAACTAATCCGATTGGGTCTTGATCCAAGGAAGCTTCTTCTTGCAACGGTGCTGGACACGCGCCGAAATTCACACGCTGTGCTGGTTTATCGGTCAGTGAGCGGGGATTTGGTATTGGATAACCTGACGAACCGGATCAAACCCTGGCGCCAAACTGGATATGTGTTCCTGCGAATGCAGGACCCAAGGCAACCACAGAAATGGGTGGCAATAAACAACAGCGGATAAAAAAGCGCGCCTTGGCGCGCTTTTTCGAGTTCGGTTTGTAATTGGAATATATGAGGCCGGTGGCGATCAGCGTTTCGAGCCACCATTTCCATTGCCGCCGGCATTTCCGTTTCCGTTACCGCCAGCGTTCCCATTTCCGTTGCCGTTCCCATTTCCGTTGCCGTTGCCGTTGCCACTGCCGTCGCCAGATTCGTCGTCATTGGCTCCGTGACCTTGACCGGGGCTAGACCCTTCGCTGCCATTGCCGCCGCCGTTGTTTCCTTTGCCTCCGCCAGTGTCACCGCCGGTATCGCCACCAGTGTCACCACCGGTATCGCCACCAGTGTCACCGCCGGTATCGCCACCAGTATCACCGCCGGTATCGCCACCAGTATCGCCACCAGTATCACCGCCGGTATCGCCACCAGTGTCACCGCCGGTATCGCCACCAGTATCGCCACCAGTATCACCGCCGGTATCGCCACCAGTGTCACCGCCGGTATCGCCACCAGTGTCACCGCCGGTATCGCCACCAGTGTCACCGCCGGTATCGCCACCAGTGTCACCACCAGGGTTACCGCCGGTGTCACCACTGGGATCGCCGCCGGTGTCACCACCGGGGTTGCCGCCGGTGTCACCACCGGGATTGCCGCCGGTGTCACCACCGGGGTTGCCGCCAGTGTCACCACCGGGGTTGCCGCCGGTGTCACCACCAGGGTTGCCTCCAGTGTCACCACCGGGGTTTCCGCCCGTGTTTCCGCCAGGTGTGCCGCTGGTATCGCCACCAGATGGGGTGCCTCCGCCTCCGAACATTGATGATCCGTCGCCGTCACCACCTTCAAGGGAATTTCCTACCGACGCTGTTGGGAAGTCGACTAGCACAGCAGCGAAACTTGGGCAGGCGTTAGTGGTACGGGCAAGTATGTCTTCAAAATCAGACCGCTTTTGAAGGTAACGGAGCATCCGCGCCTCGACGACACCACACGAACACAGCGTTTCGGTGGATACCGAGTTCTTCGCGGTATTCAGTGTGCATCGTTCGCCGGCTGCGAAGCTGGTCGAAGCAATCGCTGAAATTGACGATGTCGCCAAGATCAGTGGAATAAGACGTGCCCGTGTTTTCATTTTGTACTCCAATCACTCTGTCCAAAATCAAGTCCCTTCCATCGGGCACATGATCGCCTCAAAGAGGCCAAAACATAATCTAGCTTTCGCCATAAAGTTGCCCCAAAGGCAAGGTTGAAAATTCTTAACGATCGTGTGAGGCTTTCAATTTTTCCAACAAAAATGGGCCCTGCGAGACGCGTAGATCTCGAGGGCCTTTGGTGTGAGTTGTCTTCTAATTGAATGAAATCAGAAGATTTTGAGTGGATTGTTGATTGAAGTCAGCTTGATTTTTTTAGCATTCAGGCTGATTTGGCCATCCTTTTTCGTTCATGCGGATCAAGGAAGCGTTTTCTCAGGCGAATGGCATTGGGCGTGACCTCGACCAGCTCGTCGTCGTCGACATAGGCAATGGCTTCTTCGAGCGAAAACTGAATATGGGGCGTCAGTCGTACGGCGTCATCTGAGCCAGACGCCCGGACGTTGGTCAGCTTCTTGCCCTTGAGTGGGTTAACCTCAAGATCGTTGTCGCGGGAATGCTCTCCGATGATCATGCCTTGATAGACATCCGCCTGGGGGCCAAGAAACATGCGTCCGCGTTCTTCGAGGTTCCAAAGTGCATAGGCCACCGCCTGACCATTTTCCATTGAGATCAGAACGCCTGCGCGCCGACCCGGAATCGGACCCTTGTGAGGGGTCCAGCCGTGGAAGACCCTATTTAGAACGCCCGTGCCGCGTGTGTCGGTAAGAAACTCGCCGTGGTATCCGATCAATCCGCGTGATGGAACATGCGCGATGATGCGCGTTTTGCCAACGCCCGCCGGGCGCATCTCGACCAGTTCGCCTTTGCGGGTGCCTGTCACCTTCTCGATTACGGCACCCGAGTATTCATCATCGACATCAATGGTGACTTCTTCGATCGGTTCCAGTCTCTGGCCATCTTCATGACGAAACAGGACCTGCGGGCGGGAAATGCTGAGTTCGAATCCTTCTCGACGCATGTTTTCGATCAGTACGCCCATCTGCAATTCGCCACGACCGGCTACTTCGAAGGCTTCACCGCCGTGGGTGTCGGAAACTTGAATTGCGACGTTGGATTCAGCCTCTTTCATCAGGCGGTCGCGGATCACACGGGACTGAACCTTCTTGCCGTCCCGTCCCGCCAGCGGAGAGTCGTTAATGCCAAACGTTACCGAGATTGTCGGCGGATCGATGGGCTGGGCCGGAAGTGCCTCGGTCACTTGTGGCGAGACCAGAGAGTCGGCGACGGTCGCCTTGCTCATGCCCGCAATTGTGACAATGTCACCAGCTTCGGCTACATTGATCGGTTGTTGGCTGAGGCCGCGAAAGGCGAGGATCTTGGAGGCACGGAAGTTCTCAATGAGCGCACCATTGCGGCTCAGCGCCTTCAGGGTTTCACCGGCCTTGAGTGTACCGCTTTCGACACGACCCGTCAGAATGCGCCCGATGAAGGGATCGTTGCCCAAAGTGGTTGCCAGCATGCGGAACGGCTCGCCCTTGTGCGCCGCCTGTTTCGGAGAGGGAACGTGGTGGATGATCAGATCGAACAGCGCCGACAAATCCTTGCGCGGCCCGTCCAGTTCCACATCTGCCCAGCCAGATCGTCCAGAGGCATACATGGCCGGAAAATCAAGCTGGTCGTCGTCCGCGCCAAGATTCGCAAACAGATCGAAACATTCGTCAAGCGCGCGGTCAGGTTCGGCATCGGGTTTGTCGACTTTGTTCAGAACGACGATCGGGCGCAGCCCGAGCGCAAGCGCCTTGGACGTCACGAACTTGGTCTGCGGCATTGGGCCTTCGGCAGCGTCGACCAACAGCACAACGCCATCGACCATGCTGAGGATACGCTCCACTTCGCCGCCGAAATCGGCGTGGCCAGGGGTGTCAACGATATTGATCCGGGTGCCCTTCCATTCGACCGAGGTCGCCTTGGCGAGGATAGTGATACCGCGCTCGCGCTCCAGATCGTTGCTGTCCATGGCGCGTTCGGCCACGGCCTGATTCTCCCGGAATGCGCCGGATTGTTTGAGCAGCTCGTCGACAAGAGTCGTCTTGCCATGGTCAACGTGAGCAATGATCGCGATATTGCGAAGGTCCATGAGAGGTCAGCCTTTGAACGGAAAGTTGCCGCGCGCATAGCGCGGCAGGACACAAGATACCAGCCCAAACGCGCCGTCATTGGCTTGTGGACTGCGAAAAAAGATGAATCACCAATATTCCGATGATGATCAGGCTTAGTCCAGCAAGGGCGGGCCAATCGAGTTTTTGTCCAAATGCAACGAAGCCGATCAGAGCAATGAGAACGATTCCCAAGCCAGACCAGATAGCATAAACGATTCCCACTGGCATCACCTTGAGAGTCAGCGCCAGCAAATAGAAAGCGATCCCATAGCCGACAACGACCAGAACAGAAGGCCACAGGCGCGTGAACTGCTGACTGGCTTGCAGGGCCGTCGTGCCGATTGTTTCGGCCATCACGGCCAGAAGGAGGATCAGGTAAGCTTTGGGCATCTAAACGAAACCGTTCTCGTCACGTTGGTCAGACGTTGAACACAATGAAGGTTTCCGCCGCAAGAGAAATCGAAGGTGCTGGCACGCACCCTAGGTTAACGCGGGGTCAGGGAAACCGGACTAGCGGCGAATGCCGGCAAGGTGTATCTGACGGGTTATTGGTGAGTTCAAATGTTGATGAGTTTTCAATGACTGCTTTTGCAAAAAAGATCATTTTGATTTCGGCCGTAATAGTGGCGCTTGGGTGGCTTGCAGACGGGGGGTCCGTCGACATAGATGCAGCCAGAAATGTTGAGCGAGTGGCTAGTGTGCCGGTATAGACAGCGCTATCGAGGTCAGGAAAAGGGGCTGAGAGGCCCCTTTTCCACTTGTGAAAGAACCCAGAACGGATTTTAGTTCACGGGTTCGATCACATCGAAGAACAGTTTCAGCTGAGGTTGCAGCCATTGCCACAATTCCGGCGCACCGCGCTTTACCGGATATCCGACCCGGGATTCTAGTTGATCAAAACTGACCTGATATTCGATCCACGTGCCGCCGCCGTTTTGAAGGTTTGCAATAGGGGTTTGAATTCGGTCAACCGCTTTGCCGAACAACGCGTCCTGTGTTTCGGCGTTTTCGAATTCAAGCCAGAGATCGGTAAATTCCTCTTTTTGCGCAGAAGGCAGGAGGCCAAACAGACGTGCGGCCGCGGCCATTTCTTTTTCGGCTTGGGCCGCATGATCAACCTGACCGTGAATAGGGTGGTCTCCGGCATCGATTTCGACAATGTCGTGCAGCAATAGCATGCGCAGAACCCGATCAATCCTAACTTCGGGGTGGGCATATTCTGCCAGCACCCATGCGTAGAGCATGATGTGCCACGAGTGTTCCGCAGAATTTTCGCAACGGGAGTTGTCCAAGAGCCTGGACGCCCTGTTGACCGATTTCAATTGATCAGCGTCCAAGAGAAAGGGCAGACGGCTGGAAAAAGAAGAGGAGTGATCGGGCTGTGAACCGTTCAGCAAATCCATTGCGTGCCGGTAGGCTTCGGGAAACTCGTGACGCAGATAGGCCGCTCGCCCGCCGTTCAGATTCTCCCGTACGATCCCCATGTGGTCGGGCCGCGGGACCGGAGCGCAAAGAACCTGAAACAGCGGCTGGCACCTGTCCAAGCGTTTAGCGAAGCGGGCGTCAAGCGTTTCGTCTGCCTCGAATTCGTTCCAGAGCGACAAGAACACCGCTTTTTGATCCATAGGAAGCAAACCAAACAAAGATTCGGCTGCCGCGCGTTCCTTGATTGCCACAGACTCCCAATCTGTTTCCAAATGAATGGGATGATCGCCAACTTCAACTTCCACAAGATCATGCAAAAGCAACATCCTGATGACCCTGTCTATGGACACCCCGGGTTCTGCAATTGGGGAAAAGACCAAGGCCCACAAGGCAAGGTGCCAACTATGCTCGGCAGAGTTTTCGGGACGAGACAGATCAAGGAGAGCATTCGCGCGTTCGACCGTTTTCAACCTGTCCGCTGCTTTTAGAAAGTCGATCTGCGCGGACAGGCGTTCGGTCATTGCTTTTCCTTGGCTTGCGCCTTGTCTCTGAACTTCGACAGTTTGCCGATCAGAAATTGCCGTGCCTTACGTTCAGCCATGCGTACGCGAATTTCGGTTAGAAACGCCTCTTCGAGAGTTTGGGAAGCCGCCCCCAATACCGCGCTGACCTCCATGAACAGGCGGTCCTCATTGGTTTCATCCATCACTTTCATCGTATCCTCGGCCAGTTTTGCGGCCAGCGTTTCAACGCTCGAAGACATCAGCGGGTATTTTCCGTCAGGCGGCGTTTTACGTAGTCGGACACGTCGGTGATCAACGTGTCCATATGCTGATCCTGGAAAAAGTGATCGGCACCCTCGACTTCGGTATGGGTGATGGTGATCCCTTTTTGCTCATGCAGTTTGTTCACCAGGGAAGTCGTATCTGCGGGAGGCGCCACGCGGTCCGACGTGCCGTTGATGATCAATCCGGAAGACGGGCAGGGGGCCAGGAACGAGAAATCATACATGTTCGCGGGCGGTGAGACGCTGATGAAGCCGGTAATTTCCGGGCGGCGCATCAGGAGTTGCATGCCGATCCACGCGCCGAAAGAGAATCCGGCGACCCAGCAATGTTTCGAATTGTTGTTCATGGACTGAAGATAGTCCAGCGCCGACGCCGCGTCGCTCAATTCTCCGATACCTTGATCATATTCGCCCTGGCTGCGGCCAACGCCCCGGAAATTGAAGCGCAGAACGGTGAACCCCATATTGTAAAAGGCATAGTGCAGGTTGTAGACAACCTTGTTGTTCATGGTTCCGCCAAATTGCGGATGTGGATGCAGCACGATGGCAATCGGTGCGTCTTTTTCCTTTTGCGGGTGGTAACGGCCTTCCAGGCGGCCTTCGGGTCCGGGAAAAATCACCTCGGGCATGTGTGCTTTTGTCCTGTCTGTTTTCATGCGGCGCCGGGATATTCTTGACGGTATTCGTCGGGCACCTTAGAGCGGTTCTAATTGTCGGGCGTTGCATTGCGACGCTGTCAGTGGGAGATACGCACTGGCCGCGAGAAGGTCAATGATTTCGCGCATGTCAGGCTGAGAGGAAAGCAAATGAAACTGTCGACCAAGGGTCGTTACGCGATGGTGGCGCTCGCGGATATTGCACTTCAGCCGGCAGATGCACTTGTTACGCTGGGTGAGATTTCCGACCGCCAGGACATTTCCCTGCCTTACCTCGAACAGTTGTTCGTCAAACTTCGCCGCGCCGATCTTGTCGCCTCCGTTCGCGGTCCGGGTGGGGGATACAGGTTGGCGCGTCCTGCATCGAAAATCCGGATCGTCGAAGTCCTGGCTGCCGTCGACGAAACCGTCGACGCAATGCACAAAGGGGCAGGCGCATCCGGTGCGTCTTCTGGTAGTCGGGCACAATCGCTGACGAACCGCCTGTGGGAGAGCCTGAGCGCGCATGTCTATGTCTTTCTGCACCAGACGCGGTTGTCCGACGTCATCGAAAACGAACTTGCCCCTTGTCCCGCGGTTCCGAGCCTGTTTTCAGTTGTCGATGACTAACTGGCAGTGGCGTGACTTTGGTCAATTCCCGCCGCATTGACTTTCGCTATCCGCGCCCGACATCCTATCTGCCGCTAGAAAAGATGCATCCATGAAACGTGTTTATCTCGACCACAACGCCACAACGCCGCTTCGCCCAGAAGCGCGCGAGGCAATGGTTTCGGCGATGGACGTGTGTGGCAACCCTTCTTCTGTCCATGCGGAAGGTCGCGCTGCGAAAGCAATGGTTGAAAGGGCGCGGGTGCAGGTTGCCGAGGCGGTTGGGTGTCGGCCGCAAGAGGTGGTTTTCACTTCCGGGGCGACCGAAGCAGCGCAAGTTTTGGCCCAACGTCCGCCGGAGTGTGACGTTTTTGTAGACAGCACCGCTCATGATGCTCTCTGGTCGCACTTTGACCTGTCCAACGTTCAGGAGCGGCCTTTCGGCCCTGGACATACATTGGCCATGGGGTTGGCGAATTCCGAGACGGGAATCATTACCGATCCGCTTCCAAAGGTCGAAGGGCAATGGCCTTATGGAGCGCGTCGCGCCGATTGGCTGTTGCTGGATATCACGCAAGCGGTTGGGCGAATTCCGTTTTCCTTTGCTTGGAGTGGCGCCGATATGGCTATCCTGTCGGCGCACAAGATTGGCGGGCCTAAGGGAGTAGGGGCGTTGATCCTGCGGCAAGGCCTGGATATCGAACCGATCTTGACGGGCGGAGGTCAGGAGATGGGGCGACGTTCGGGGACAGAAAATGTCATTGGAATTGCCGGTTTCGGTGCCGCAATAGAAACCGCTGTCAGGGAACTTGCCGATGGAACATGGGGGCAAGTCGAAAAACTTAGAAACATTCTAGAAACTTGCCTTGTGGAATCGGCAAAAGAGACTATTTTTGTCGGGAAAGATGAGCGGCGCTTGCCCAACACATCCTGTATAGTTACCCCCGGCTGGAAAGGGGAAACGCAAGTGATGGCATTGGACTTGGCCGGCTTTGCCATTTCGGCGGGCTCGGCGTGTTCCAGTGGCAAGGTCAAGACCAGTCGGGTTTTGGCGGCGTTGGGATACAGCGAGGTCGAATCGGCAAGTGCCATTCGGGTGTCCCTGGGCCCGCAAACGACTGAAGATGAAATAATGCGCTTTGCCGAAACCTGGCTGAAGCTGCACAAGAAATATCGCACCCGCGCGGTGTGAACAGACAAGGAGAGGGCCATGGCGGCTTTGGACCAGACGCAGGTCAAAGATGGTGTCGACCAGGAAACCGTAGATGCGGTGCGCGAGGTCGGAACCTACAAGTACGGTTGGGAAACCGAGATCGAGATGGAATACGCACCCAAGGGTGTAAATCCAGATATCGTGCGTCTGATTTCAAGCAAGAATGACGAGCCGGATTGGATGACCGACTGGCGCCTGGCTGCGTTTGAACGCTGGTCCAAACTGGAAGAACCAACCTGGGCCATGGTCAAATATCCTGAAATTGATTTTCAGGACCAGTATTACTATGCCCGCCCTAAGTCGATGGAAGTAAAGCCCAAATCGCTGGATGACGTTGATCCCAAGCTGCTGGCCACATACGAAAAACTTGGAATTCCTTTGAAAGAACAAATGATTCTTGCGGGTATTGAAGGGGCCGAAAATGCGCCGGCCGAAGGCCGCAAGGTTGCGGTGGATGCCGTTTTCGACTCGGTTTCCGTGGGTACCACTTTTCAGGATGAACTAAAAAAGCATGGAGTGATCTTTTGCTCGATTTCCGAGGCGATCCGTGAACATCCTGAATTGGTGAAGAAATACCTTGGCTCGGTTGTGCCGGTATCAGACAATTTCTATGCGACGCTGAATTCAGCCGTGTTCTCGGACGGCTCGTTCGTCTATGTGCCGCCAGGCGTCCGGTGCCCTATGGAACTGAGCACCTATTTCCGTATCAACGCAGAAAACACCGGCCAGTTCGAGCGCACGCTGATCATCGCGGACAAGGGCTCTTACGTGTCCTATCTGGAAGGCTGCACTGCTCCTCAGCGTGACACCGCACAACTGCATGCTGCAGTTGTAGAGATCATTGTGGAAGAGGACGCCGAAGTAAAATACTCGACCGTTCAAAACTGGTATCCGGGCGACGAGAATGGCAAGGGCGGCATCTACAACTTCGTGACAAAGCGCGCGGATTGTCGGGGCGATCGCTCCAAGGTGATGTGGACGCAGGTGGAAACCGGCAGTGCCGTGACGTGGAAATACCCATCTTGTATCCTTCGCGGCGATGACAGCCAGGGTGAATTCTATTCGATCGCGATCACGAATAACTATCAGCAGGCCGATACCGGAACCAAGATGGTGCATCTCGGCAAGAATACCAAATCGCGCATCGTCTCCAAGGGTATTAGCGCGGGTCATGCCCAGAACACCTATCGCGGGCTTGTTTCGATGCATCCCAAGGCAAAGAACAGCCGGAACTACACGCAGTGCGACAGTTTGCTGATTGGGGGCAAGTGCGGCGCGCACACGGTTCCCTATATCGAAGTTCGTAACAATTCCTCACGCTGCGAGCACGAGGCGACCACATCCAAGGTGGACGACGACCAGTTGTTCTATTGCCGCCAGCGCGGCATGGACGAGGAAGCAGCCGTTGCACTGGTTGTGAACGGTTTCTGCAAGGACGTCCTGCAGGCATTGCCGATGGAGTTTGCCATGGAAGCGCAGCAGCTTGTCGCGATTTCTTTGGAAGGGTCGGTGGGTTAAACGAAGTCTTCGATCCCGACGGCGCCGCTCGCTAGATCAAGGAATGGATGCGTGACACTTCAGCCGCTTCAATCAGAACGCCCGCAGCTCATCCTGCCTCGGGACGAGGCGGATGCGTTGCGGTTGGCCTATGGCGAAGCGGATGTCATCCTTGAATACGGTGCCGGCGGGTCCACGGTTATGGCATCGGAGCTTCCCGGCACCCATATCACGTCGGTTGAAAGTGACCGGGAATGGGCGCGGACCGTGCAGGACTGGATTGATCAAAACCCACCCGCATTGGGAAGCACCGTGCAAATCATCTGGTCGGATATCGGGCCGACGGGCGATTGGGGGCATCCCGTGACGGATGAGGCTTGGAGACGGTTTCCCGGTTATGCGCTGGATGTTTGGACCCGTCCAGGCTTTCGTCACCCCGACGTCGTGTTCGTCGACGGCCGGTTTCGCATTGGCTGCGCCTTGGCAACGGCGTTCAACATCGAACGGCCCGTTACCCTGATCTTTGATGATTACGCGAACCGAAAATGGCACCGACAGGTCGAGGAGTTCCTTGGCGAGCCGGAGGTCATCGGCAGGCTTGGTGTATTTGAAGTCAATCCGACGCCGATCCCGGCAAACCGGTTGAAGAAAATCTTTCATTTCATGACCAAAGCTTGAAGACAGAACGAAAATCACACGCCCCTTGAGTGCGGGCTCGAGACGAGAACGAGGAAAACATGCTTGAAATCAAAAACCTGCACGTGAAACTTGAAGAAGAGGATAAGCAAATCCTCAAAGGCGTCGACCTGACTGTCGAAGCTGGCAAGGTTCACGCGATTATGGGGCCGAATGGGTCGGGTAAGTCTACACTCAGCTATGTTTTGTCGGGGCGCGATGGATATGAAGTAACCGAAGGGTCGGCAACGTTGGGTAGCGAGGACCTTTTGGAACTTGATCCCGAAGAACGCGCTGCGTTGGGTCTGTTCCTGGCCTTTCAGTACCCGGTCGAAATTCCCGGCGTTGGTAACATGACGTTCCTGCGCACGGCTGTTAACGCGCAACGCAAGGCGCGGGGCGAAGAGGAACTATCCGCCGCCGAATTCCTCAAGGTGGTACGCGCCAAGGCCAAGACGCTCAAGATCGACGCCGATATGCTTAAGCGTCCGGTTAATGTGGGCTTTTCGGGCGGTGAGAAGAAGCGCAACGAAATCCTTCAAATGGCCATGCTTGAGCCACGCATGTGCATTCTGGACGAAACCGACTCCGGTCTGGACGTGGACGCGATGAAATTGGTAGCCGAAGGTGTGAATGCGCTGCGGGATGAGGGGCGAGGGTTCCTTGTCATCACTCACTATCAGCGCCTTTTAGATCACATTAAACCCGATGTTGTGCACATCATGGCCGATGGTCGCATTGTCAAGACCGGCGGTCCGGAGCTGGCACTTGAAGTCGAAAATAACGGATATGCCGACATCCTGGCCGAGGTGAACTGATGGCGTTGCCCGAAGTTAAACATTCCGTCACCGTGGCTCGCTTGGCCTCTATGAGCCTTCCCGAAGCGGGGTGCACACAGGAAGCGCGGGTAGATGCGTTGTCCCGTGTGCACGAAATGGGTCTTCCAAGCCGACGGGACGAGTATTGGAAATACACACGTCCTGATACTTTGATTCAAACCGACGCCCCGAAAGCTGCAGTTTTCGTCTCGGACGAAGCAATGATGTTCGACGGGTTCGAACGTCTAAAGATTGTTTTTGTCGATGGCGTATTCGACCCAGAGGCCTCGGATAATCTGGAACTTGAAGGGGTCCGGATCGAGCGGCTGAAAGACATCTGTTGCAAGGACATCCATTGGGCCAAGGAGCTATATGGCGTACTTGAAGCGCGCGGGCAGTCACCCGTTCAGCGTCCTCTGGCAGCGCTCAATACCGCTTTTGCGGCCGACGGAGTTGCCATTCACGTCATTGGCAAGCCATCCAAGCCCATCAGCTTGATTTACACCCATAATTCAGAGGCTTCCGATGTGATTCTGCATCATGTGATCCGGGTGGAATCTGGAGCGGAAGCAACCATTCTGGAAAACGGGCCAGCGGCTTCGCGATTCAACAAATGTATGGAGATCGACATCGCGGACGGTGGCACGCTGCATCACGTTCGGGCGCAGGGGCGCGATCATGAACGCCGGGCGGTGACACATATTTTCACCCGCCTAGGCGAAGGTTCTATCTACAAGTCGTTTACACTGACCGTAAATGGTGTGCTGACCCGCAATGAACAGGTTATTGAGCTGACCGGTGACGATGCTGTCGCGCATATTTCCGGCGCATGCGTGGGCGACGGTGATTTCCACCATGACGACACTGTATTCATCACCCATGACGCCGTAAATTGCAAGAGCCGCCAGGTGTTCAAGAAAGTCCTGCGCAACGGTGCGACCGGGGTGTTTCAAGGCAAGATTCTGGTTAAAGAAGGTGCGCAGAAAACAGATGGCTATCAGATCAGCCAGTCTTTGTTATTGGATGGGGACAGCCAGTTTCTTGCTAAACCCGAGCTGGAAATTTACGCCGATGACGTGGCCTGTTCGCATGGTTCGACATCAGGTGCGATCGACGAAACGGCATTGTTCTATCTGCGGTCTCGCGGCGTTCCACACAAGGAAGCGACCAACATGTTGACGCTGGCCTTTCTAGCCGAGGCAGTCGACGAGATCGAAGACAAGGCATTGGCTGGGGATATCGTCGCACGTCTCGAAGCGTGGTTGGCTCGACGCAGCTAATGCCGGTCACATCTGACATAGTCGCCACCTACCGTGGTCCTGGACGCGTCATGCGTCGCCTCTTGGCTATGGGGCAGCGCGAGGATCGCGCCTTGGCATTTGTGATGGTCTTTTGCGCGGTAGCATTTATCGCGCAAATGCCCGGGCTTGCCCGGAAAGCTCACATGGAAGGGCTGGACCTGAACGCAACTATGGGAGGGGCATTACTGGGCTCAGTCATTCTGTTGCCGTTGCTGTTCTATGGATTGGCCTGGGTGTCACACCTGATTGCGCGACTGTTCGGGGGCGGTGGCACTGGTTATGGCGCGCGACTTGCTCTGTTCTGGGCGCTTTTGGCCTCGACGCCACTCGTACTTCTCAACGGTCTTGTTGCAGGCTTTATCGGACAGGGTGCTGCTTTGAACTTTGTTGGAATTGTTTGGCTGGTAGTATTCATGATGTTTTGGTTGTCTGGTTTGGTGCAAGCCGAGAGGACAACAGAATGAGCATGGGATTCTGGAGCGATCTGGCAAAGAAAACGGTCGTGGACCCGGCGGAGGCTGCCCGAAGATTGTTGGCGCTTGACTTGGGACGCGAGGTGCTGTGGCTCGCTCTGGCACTGGCAATCGTGCTCAACGCGGCCCTTCAGGCGACATCGAATCTAATCCTATCATCCATGGGGGTCGAGGTTCCCGCGCTTGTCGGCTCGGTGATCCCTTATGCCGCCGTAGTTGGCGGCGGTTTGATCGTGACCATTGTGGCATTTCACCAGATCGGTATCCGGATGGGGGGTACCGGGACGTTTAGTGACGTGATGGTTTTGCTTGTTTGGTTGCAGTTTCTCAAGGTCTTGGTTCAGGCCGCAGGAATGATTTTTCTGCTGACCGTCCCGATCCTGTCGGCCTTGCTGTCTGCCGTGGCTTTTCTGGTCGGCATTTACATCACCGTCCATTTTATCGATCAGGCGCATCGGCTGAACTCCCTGGCGGTTGCAACCGGCGTTCTGGTGCTTTCCATCCTGGCGATTGCCGTTTTGGCTATACTTCTTCTATCCCTCGTCGGAGGGCCAATTACGGGTACCCCTGCTTATGTATGACGTTCAAAAGATCCGCGCTGACTTCCCGATCCTATCACGGAAAGTGAACGGCAAGCCGCTGACCTATCTGGACAATGGCGCATCCGCGCAGAAACCTCAGGCTGTGATCGACGCGGTGACGCGCGCTTATGCCGAAGAGTATTCCAACGTCCATCGTGGGCTACACTTTCTATCCAATCTCGCCACCGAGAAATACGAAGCCGTTCGCGGCACGATCTCGCGTTTTCTCAACACGGGAAACGAAGACGAGATCGTAATGAATTCGGGGACAACCGAAGGGATCAACCTGGTCGCATATGGCTGGGCGATGCCGCGTATGGGACCCGGTGACGAAATTGTCTTAAGTGTCATGGAGCACCATGCGAATATTGTGCCCTGGCATTTCCTGCGAGAACGCCAGGGGGTCGTCCTGAAATGGGTTGATGTAGATGCCGATGGTGGATTGGACCCGCAAGCTGTTATCGATGCGATCGGCCCAAAAACGAAGCTGGTTGCGATTACCCAGTGTTCGAACGTGTTGGGTACAGTTGTCGATGTAAAAGCCATCACAAAAGGCGCACACGCCAAGGGTGTTCCGGTTCTCGTTGATGGCAGTCAAGGCGCCGTGCACATGCCAGTGGATGTTCAGGACATCGGTTGTGATTTTTATGCAATCACTGGTCACAAGCTGTACGGGCCGTCCGGATCGGGGGCAATTTTCATCAAGTCCGATCGCATGGCCGAAATGCGCCCGTTTATCGGCGGTGGCGACATGATCAGGGAAGTCTCTAAAGATCAGGTGATCTATAACGATCCGCCGATGAAGTTCGAGGCTGGAACACCCGGAATCGTGCAGACGATCGGTTTAGGGGTCGCGCTGGATTACATGATGGACTTGGGGATGGAGAACATCGCAGCGCATGAAGCGGACCTGCGGGACTATGCCCTTCAACGTCTTACAGGCTTGAATTGGTTGCAGGTTCAGGGCACACGGCCAGACAAGGCTGCCATATTCAGTTTCACGCTTGACGGGGCCGGGCACGCTCATGATGTTTCGACAATCCTTGACAAGAAAGGGGTCGCCGTACGAGCAGGGCACCATTGTGCCGGACCACTGATGGATCACCTTGGGGTCACGGCGACATGTCGCGCTAGTTTCGGCCTGTATAATACTCGCGATGAGGTCGATACGTTAATTGAGGCCCTGGAACTCGCGCATGATTTGTTCGCTTGAGTTCCAAACCACTCGCGGATTTTGGTATTGCACACGGGCTGGAACAAGGTTAGCTAACACCGCAGGCACCTGTAGCTCAGCTGGATAGAGCGCTGCCCTCCGAAGGCAGAGGCCAGAGGTTCGAATCCTCTCAGGTGCGCCACTTTTTCACTTAATGTATAGATTTTATTAAATAAAATAAAGATTCGCATTGAAGCCACCAAAGGGATTCAAACCAATCCCGTAACGTTTCCCGCAACACAATTCACAAAATCTGGTGCGCACTCCGGTACTCTCCACTTTACCTCGTCGGCTCATTCTGATTGCTTGCAAAGCAATTCACGGAAAGGGATTTTAATGCGCATTGAAATCAACTCAGAAGAGCGCGCTTGGGAAGTATTGGCAAACCTAGGGTCTGGACCCATTGATTTCAGAGGGGTGTCGTGATTCACGGTTCGAAAACGAGCGGTGAACATGTCTGATCTTTTCTGGCTGACCGACGCCCAGATGGCGCGTCTCCAGCCCTTCTTTCCCAAGTCCCACGGCAAAACTCGCGTCGATGATAGGCGTGTGTTGAGCGGGATTATCTTCATCAATCGCAATGGCTTACGCTGGCGCGATGCGCCCAAGGAATACGGTCCGCACAAGACGCTTTATAACCGTTGGAAGCGCTGGAGCGATAAGGGCATCTTCGCAAAGATGATGATGGGACTGGCAGCCGATCACGGCGAGGAGAAGACCGTGATGATTGATGCGACCTATCTCAAAGCACACCGTACGGCGTCCAGTTCGGGCGTCAAAAAGGGGGGCGTGGCCGTCTGATCGGTCGCACCAAGGGCGGGATGAACACGAAGCTGCACGCCATCTGCGACAGCCTGGGGCGGCCGCTCAACCTGTTCGTCACCGCCGGACAAGTCAGTGACTACATTGGCGCCCGAGCGTTGCTGAGCAGCCTGCCGAAGGTCGATTGGCTACTTGCCGACAGAGGCTATGATGCCGATTGGTTCAGAGAAGCGTTGAAAGACAAAGGGATACGTCCTTGTATCCCGGGTCGAAAGCAACGCAAGAAAACTGTCAAATACGACAAGCGGCGCTACAAGCGACGCAACCGGATCGAGATTATGTTCGGCAGGTTGAAGGATTGGCGGCGCGTCGCAACCCGTTACTACAGATGCCCAAAGGTCTTCCTTTCAGCCATCGCCCTAGCGGCAACCGTCATCTATTGGCTATGAGTCCTGACCCTTGGGCGATCTTCGGATCGCCCCTTTTTCTGTCCAGTGATTGCGACTATCTTGTAGGCTTGGAAAAGGACAAATCTCAACTTGAGCGCTTCAAGGAACTCGCCCGTGAAGTCGAGGCGGATGGAGATGAAGAAACGTTCAAGCGTGCATTGAAAAAGATGCGCGAGGAGCCGAAAGAGAAAAAGCCCGCCAAAGACTGAGCGGACACATGCCTTGGCGTGATAGGGTGAGTATGCTCAGGTTATTTGCAAAGTATACAATCGCCCGCGGTTTACAACCTGTTCAATTTGGAGCGCAGCCTCAACTCCAGACCAAATCTCAAGCTCAACCGCGCCGCCGCACTTGCCAATTGGCGCAGTCTCTGCGCCGAATAAGGGGCAGTGGTCCTGCCCTTGTAGAGATTAGTTAGCATTAGTTCGCCAGCACCGCTTGCTTCGCTTGTTCCGATGACATGTCTAGTATTTCGTAAATTCGAATCTTTGTTTTCGTAAAATCGCATTGAAACCATTTTAATAACACTAAGCTTGATGGGGTTGGGTTGCACATGTTTCACTTTTAGAACCTGGCTGAATAGGCTTATGCCACGCGACGAGAAACTGGAGCTGGGACAAAAATCATCGATGAGGGCGCGCAAACTGCCAAATGCCCAACGTCTTGAAAACCAACATGGAGAAATCAAATGGACAAAAGAACAGGTTTGCTGGCAAGTGTGGCCGCGGTTATGTCGCTTGTTTCAACGCCGGTCATAGCAGCTGACATTGTCATTGGGGTTCCAAACTGGCCCTCGGTGAACGCAACAGCGCACATCCTCAAGGTGGCGATTGAGCAAAACCTGGGTCTTGAAGTTGAACTTCAAAATGGGACCAATCCGATTGTTTTCGAAGCGATGGATTCCGGTGCGATGCATGTGCACCCCGAGGTGTGGATGCCGAACCAGCAAAATCTTCATGACACTTATGTCAAGGGAAATGGTACGGTTGTGATGAACCCGAACGGTGTTGAAGCGTTCCAGGGGATGTGCGTTGACAAAGGAACCGCCGAAAAACACGCGATTTCATCGATCGATGATCTGACGAATCCAGACGTAGCAGCGATATTCGATTCCAACGGTGACGGTCAGGGCGAGATCTGGATTGGCGCTCCCGGTTGGGCTTCGACCAATGTCGAAAAGATCCGGGCAAAGTCGTATGGGTATGACCAGACCATGGAGTTGGTGGAAATCGACGAAACAGTGGCCTATGCCAATCTGGATAATGCCATCAAGGCCGGCGACCCGTGGGTCGGGTTTTGTTATACGCCTCACTACGTCTTTGCGCTGCATGACATGACGGTTTTGGAAGAGCCTGCCTATGATGCTGCGAAATGGAAGGTTGTTCAGCCGACCGACAGCCCGGACTGGTTGGAGGAATCCGAGGCGGCCGTGGCCTGGGATTCTGCGTATCTGCACCTGCACTACGCAAAGTCACTGGAAGAAGAATACCCGGAGGTGGCGAGCCTATTGGCGAACATGGCGTTGGACACGGAAACAGTTTCCGCAATGACCTATGCGCTGGTCATCGACAAGAAAGAACCCCTTGCATACGCCGAAGAATGGGTAAGCGAACACGAAGACCAGGTTCTTGGGTGGATGGCGCAATAGAACGCGCTGGCGCTCAATGAGTCCACACAGGCCGCCAGGGCACAGCCTTGGCGGCTTGCTTTGCATGATAAGGGGCGGAAATGAACGAAACGGTCGTCAAGTTGACAGACGTCTGGAAGATCTTTGGCGCCCGCGCCGAAGAAGCGATGTCTGCAGTCATGAAGGAAGGGATCGGCAAACCCGAAGTCCTTGATCGGTTCAACTGCGTCGTTGGCGTACAAGGAGCGACGTTCGAGGTCTCACGAGGCGAGATATTCTGCATCATGGGATTGTCCGGGTCAGGCAAGTCTACATTGGTGCGGCATGTCAACCGCCTGATCGAGCCTACTGCAGGCAAGATCGAGATCCTGGGCCGCGATGTTTCGCAGATAGGGGAGTCGGAACTGCGCCGTATTCGGGCGCAGCAGATCGGAATGGTCTTCCAACACATGGCACTGATGCCGCATCGGTCAGTTCGGGACAATGTTGCCTATCCGCTCGAAATCAGAAAGGTTTCAAAGTCCAAACGCTGGGCCGTTTCGGATCACGCACTGGGATTGGTGGATCTGACTGGTTACGAAGATCGGCTTCCCAAGGAGTTGTCAGGGGGAATGCAGCAGCGCGTCGGCATTGCTCGTGCGCTCGCGTCGGATCCCGAAATACTATTGATGGACGAACCGTTCTCAGCCCTGGATCCGTTGATCCGATTGCAGTTGCAGGATCAGTTCAAGGCACTTGTGGCGCAACTCAAGAAAACAACCCTGTTTATCACCCATGACCTTGATGAAGCCATCAGGATCGGCCACCGCATTGCGATCATGAAGGATGGGGTCATCGTCCAGATCGGTACGCCAGAGGATATCGTGATGAACCCGGCAGACGACTATGTTCGCGAATTTGTGCAGGGAATATCCAAGCTCAAACTCGTCAAAGCCCATTCAATTATGGAACCTTTGGACAGCTACAATGGATCGATTGATGGGGCACCGCGTGCCGACGAAAGTGCGGACCTGGACCAACTGATTGACTTAGCCGTGAATACGGAAATGCCTGTCGTCATTACCGACGCCGGAGCAGATGTCGGCTTGGTTACAAAACCTCGTCTGCTGCGCGGAATTCAGGGGGGCAAAAATGAGTGATCTGGCGTCTGATATCAAAGTCACCGCAGCATCCGACATCGAAGTCGACCGTGAAGCGCTGGACAGTTCGATCCACGAATTTGCAGAGACCAATGGTGACTACTATGTCGGTGCATTTCACAAGATCCACGATGCGGTCAACCTGTTGCCCAATACGTTCAATCTTTGGGCGGCGGTCTTGGGTCCGTTCTGGGCGGCAAGCCGTGCTATCTGGGGAATGTTCTGGACCTTTCTCATACTCGAGATCATCGCCTGGGTGCAGATTGGTCGGGGTGCTTGGGGCAATCCAGGAGCAGATCTGCTCGGCCGTGCCTCGCGTCAACAGGCTCGTGCCGACGAGTTGCTAGGCCGGGCAGCAGAAGCAACCGAGCAAGCCGACATAGATCGGTTTACCAAGTTGGCGGCAAATATCCAGAAGGCGGCGGACGCCAGTTTCGAGAAAGCGCAAGCAGCCCAATCCGAAGCACTGGGCATCTTGATCTTCGGGCTATTGATGCTCGCGGTCTTCAAACTGACGCAAGGGCTGTACGCGGACAGGGTTTATGAGAAACAATATTCGCGGTGGCGCATTGATCCTGAAGGCACCGAAAGCGGGCGCTCAACCCGGAACACCATACTTGGCGTCGTACTGATTGCGGCGATTGCTCCGCTGATCGTCTACAAATTCACGGTGAACGCATCTTTCGCCATGCTTGACGAGTTTCCGGAAAAAGAGGTTTCGGCCATCTTTCTCGGTCAGGACGGCGGGACCCTGTTTTCAACCCTTGCCACATGGATGGAGGCGCGCATCGACGGCGCTGCTGCAGCTGGAGGAGACGTCTTTGACGGCATCGTAGGTGGAGTTCGCACTGTTCTGGATGCGCTGACGGTCGCCTTGATCGGTTCACCATGGCCGGTGGTCATGCTGGTGATCTGCGTGACGGCATGGCGCGCTGCGGGACCGAGAGTGGCCATATTCACAGCTTCTTCCCTGGCCTATATCGCACTTTTGGGCTACTGGGATGTTGCGATGGAAACCGTGGCCCTTGTAGGCGCGGCGGTGATACTCTGTGTCGTTTTCGGTATCCCGCTGGGGATCTGGTTTGGCAAGTCCAAACGGGCCTATTCGGCGGCCGAACCCGTTTTGGACCTGATGCAAACCCTTCCGGCCTTCGTCTATCTGATCCCGATCATCGCATTTTTTGGTACGGGCAATCCTCCAGGAATTTTGGCGACGATCATTTTTGGCATGCCGCCTGTGATCCGCCTGACGGCATTGGGTATGCGTGGGGTTCCAGACAGTATCAAGGAAGCAGCTGTGGCTTTCGGGGCGTCGAAATGGCAACTCTTGAAGGACGTCGAAATCCCGCTGGCCCTGCCTTCGATCATGACAGGCGTGAACCAGACGATTCTCATGTGCCTATCCATGGTCGTCATCATCTCGCTGATCGGGGGGGGAGGACTTGGAAAAGAGATCCTCGAAGCACTGCAATACGCGGCCAAGGGGCCTGGTCTTTTGGGCGGCTTCGCAATTCTGTTCTGTGCTATGGTTATCGACCGGATTGTTCAGGGCGCCTTCAGACGGGAAGATGAGAAAATCTGATAGAGCAGCAGGGCCTCGGGAACATCTCGGGGTCTTTTTCAGTCAGTGAGGCCTGCGATGACCGACCGTTATGAGAAATCGATGATGGACAATCTCTACTGGTGGGGCGTGCCAACGCTTTTCAGGTGTGCTCACACTGAGCCCGAAGGGCAAGATATCGCGCTGGTTGGGGTTCCACATTCGACCGGAAACGGGACAACCGAGCGGGATCAGCATTTGGGCCCAAGGGCAGTGCGCCATGTTTCAGCAGTTCAACGCAGAGTGCATTCGGTTTTTCAGATCGACCCTTGGGCAAGTGCCCAAATTGCTGATGTGGGCGATGTCCCATTTCCCCGTGCCAATGACAATGAAGACTGCATCGAACGCATCACGGCTTTTTACCAGGATATCGACGCTGCGGGGGCTCGACCCGTTTCTGTTGGTGGAGATCATTCGATCACTGGCGGCATCGTTCAGGCGTTGGGATGCGGCAAGTTGGCCGGGGGCGAGCCTGTTAGCTTTCTGCACCTTGATGCGCATACAGATGTGTTCACAAAGGTCGACCATTTTCTTGGGGCGCACAAATCTGCCGCGCATTGGGGTGCCTATCTGGCCGATCAGGGGCAGGTGGACCCAAAACGTTCTATGCAGATCGGATTGCGGGGCCACCCACGAAGTCTGGACTGGTTACAGCCGTCATATGACTACGGGTACAACATCGTGACGATGCAAGAGTTTCGACAACGCGGACTGACCGACGTCGTGGCGCAAACCAAAGAAGTCTTAGGCGATCGCCCTGTCTATATCACTTTCGACCTGGATTGCCTCGACCCGACGGTGGCGCCCGCTGTCTCGAATCTGGAGCCCGGAGAAAAAGGCTTTGACATCGATGAAGCCGTAGGAATTCTGCGTGCCGCGCGCGGTTTGAACATCATTGGCGGTGATGTCGTGTGCATGATGCCAACCAAGGACAGCCCAAACAACATCACGGCCCTGACTGCTGCGGCTGTGATGTTCGAGATGATTTCCATGATCGCGGAAAATGTCAGTTCGACTTAGCGCGTCGGGCATCTATCGCCTGTGCCATCACGCAGAGCAATTCGAACATCAATGAAATACCAAGCCACGCAGTGCCACCTTCGGGATCGAAAGGTGGCGAGACTTCAACCAGATCGGCACCCACAATGTTCAGCCCTGACAGTTTGCGAATAACCTGCTGGGCCTGAAAACTGTTAGGCCCGCCGATCTCGGGGGTTCCGGTGCCAGGTGCATAAGTCGGATCCACGAAGTCGATATCGTAAGTGCAATAACAGGGCTCTGTTCCGATGATGCCATTTACCTCGGTCATGACGTCATCAATGCCACGGTCGAATAGCTCTTCGATGCGGATGATGCGAATTCCCTGTGCCTCACCCCATTCGACATCTTCCGTATTATAGGCTGTGCCTCGAATGCCAACCTGAACAAAGCGCTTTGGATCGACCAGCCCCTCTTCAACCGCGCGCCTGAACGGCGTCCCATGCGTGAACTTATGGCCACCGAAGTAGCTGTCGAACAAGTCGGTGTGGCTGTCGAATTGGATTAGCCCCAGCGGACCAGAATTTGCCAAAGCCCGCAAAACCGGAAGCGTTGTCAGATGGTCTCCACCTGCCGTCAGTGGCGCGATGCCATTCCGAACAAATGTGGAATAGAATGACGTAACGCGCTCCAATGTATCTTCGATATCCACGGGGTTTGGGGAAACGTCCCCAAGGTCGGCGCAGTTCACCAAGGAAAACGGGCTGATACCTGTGACAGGGTTCATGGCCCGGATCATGGTCGAATAGTCGCGCAATTGCCGAGGTCCGTGGCGGGCGCCGGGGCGATTGGTGGTTCCTCCGTCCCAGGGTATGCCGACGACGCCCAGTTCAACTTCTTCAAAGCGTTCATGATCCGGTGCCAGATTTGGCAGACGCATGAATGTCGGAACACCCGCAAAACGCGCTAGCTCCATTGCTGAAACCGGTTGAAAGAATGTGTCTGTCATGTTGACTGTTGATCCTCGCGATTTTCCGTTTCATCCGGTCCGTATCATCGATCTTCGCTAAAACAATTGTTATGCGGAAAAGGCTCAGGTCAGAATTCGAAAACATTTCCGGATCTGAGCGTCCTGCTCGGGTGTAAGATACCCTGGATGATGTGCTCTTAGAATCTCGACTGCCCGTTCGCGGGCCTTGGTCCACGCATCCTTTGCACCGTTCATTTCCCATGTCCGTGGTTCATTCCGATCCGCCAGCGAAGGATAAAAATAGTCTCTCTCCATTGCGTCATAGGTTTGCGAACTTCCCAGAAAATGACCGTCACTCAGCACGGATTGGCAAATCGCTTCAAAGCCGAGGTTCTCTTCGGTCACCTCTATTCCGCGAAGGGCGCGATAGGTGTGGGAATGCATCTCGTTATCCAACACGAATGCTTCGAAACTGACCCCCAGCAATGATGCCGTCATCCCCGAGCTTTCATAGATCAGGTTACCCCCAGCCAACGCGGCGGCAAGAGAAGTCATGCCCTTTTCCATCCCGTACTGAGCGTCAATCGCCTTGGCGTCCGTCATTGAGGCTGCAACCCCCGAAAGTAAACCCAGCCAATTGATGATTTGCGCCGAGGCCGCGTTCAGAACCGCGGTCTCACCACCTCCGCCAGCAAAAGCTCCGGTTCGTAGATCGACGATAAATGGCCAGTTCGAGAATACCATCGGGAAACCGGGTGAAATCACATTCACCATCACCAGGCTCGCCAATGTTTCGGCGAGGGATTGAGCAAGAAATCCGGCCAATGTCGCAGGTGCCGTGGCCCCGGCCTGCGCAGCGGTGATGCAGGACATGGGAATATTGTGTTGGATACATTCGTAAACCACGTCAACTGCATCCTCGCCATACCGCAACGGGGAAATGACGGGGCTGATGTGCGCTTTCAGGAATGGACGTTTGGCAAATTCTCCCGGCCCACCGGCGACGATGTCCAGAAGGTCAACGATGGGTGATACGTGTTCTGCCAATGTAAACGACGTAGCGACTGGTTTGGTGGTATTCTTGACCAGCGCATAGACTGTGTTGACGTCCAGGTCGAACGCGTCCGGCACATCGGTTGCTACGCAACATCTGGTGAACCAACTGACATTTTCCATCGTATCCTGCAGACGGGCAAAGTCATGCAAATCAGCCAGCGTCGAGGGGCGATATCGTCGCGTCTCCAGATCAAGCGTCTGTACCGCCGCGCCGCCGGTGCCAAAAAATACACGGTTTCCGCCAACTTCTATTGATCGGCTTTCGTCCCGGCCATGCAATACGAATGTCTTGGCCGCAATTGAGACTGCGTGTTCAACCATCGCACGTGGAAAAAGCAATCTTCTTCGCTGGCCTTCTATTGCCCCCGCAGCCGTCAGATCGTTGCGCAACCTCTCTGGTACTTCCCCCATGCCGAGGGTTTCGAGTAACCGCAGTGCGGCGTTATAGATCAGCGCCACTTCGGCTTCTGCGAGAGGGGTGAATGAACCGCCGGTCTGACCGGGAGGGCAAGGGGCGATCACCGGTTTCGCTGCTCGTTGCGCCATCCGAGCCCTTCGCCCGATTCTTTTGCTAACTTCAGACGACATAACCGCTGCGCTCCCGCGTCAATGCTGGCTGTACACTACAGGCTTCCAGTATCGAGCGGCAAAATGTCAACCAAGCCTTGTGAAATCTAAAACCTAAGTTTCGATTTTTCGAAACTGCCAAATGCCTCGTTGCTGACAAGGCGGCTTTCTTTCCATGAATGTGGTTGCGGAGAGAGGAGCAAACCGGATGAAATCGCGCACAAAGGTTGTGGTTATTGGCGGAGGAATTGCCGGATGTTCGACCCTTTATCACTTGACCCAGGAAGGGTGGAGCGATGTGGTTCTGGTCGAGCGGAATGAACTGACATCCGGCACAACATGGCATTCGGCCGCTCAAGTCACCAATTTCGGTATGAACCAGACGATGATAGGACTGAAGTCGCATTCCATCCGCCTCTATAAGGAACTGGCAGAAGACGCCGACTATCCTATCAATTATCATCACGGTGATGGCGGTATCCGCTTGGCCAACACCGAGGCGCAGATGCAAGGGTATCGCCACTTTACATCGGTGGCCCGTGGAATGGGCGTCGATTTCGAGGTGATCGATGCCAGCGAATGCGCCCGCAGACACCCGTTGATCTCCACCGAAAACCTGATCGGAGGCCTGTGGGATCCGTTGGATGGTGATATCGACCCCGCGCAATTGTGTCAGGCGCTGGCGCGGAGGGCACGAAAAGCGGGCGCCGAGATTTACCGTAATACTCCCGTTGTCGGATTGCTTCAGCACAACGACGAGACTTGGACCGTCCAAACCGAACACGGAAACATTGACTGTGACATTGTCGTCAATGCTTGCGGCTATCGTGTGAACGAAGTGGGTGCGATGATGGGCATTCACCATCCGGTCGCGTCGATGGAGCATCAGTACTTCCTGACCGAAGAAATCCCCGCCATCCGGGACGCCGGTCATAGAATGCCACTGCTACGATGCCCGATCAGCGACTATTATTGCCGTCAGGAAAAGAATGGTTTGCTGGTCGGGTTTTATGAACAGGACTGCAAGACCTGGGGGATGGACGGGATCGATCCGCACTTTGCCAACGCCCTGTGCCCCGACGATTTGGACCGGGTGACAGATGTCTTGGAGGGCGCTTTTGCCCGGATGCCAGCCTTGATGGAAGTTGGAATACACACTGTCGTCAATGGCCCGATTACATACACAATTGATGGGGCGCCGATGGTGGGACCCATTCCGGGAAAGCGAAACGCGTTTTGCATCATTGGCCTTCGCGCCGGGCTGGGCGAAGGAGGTGGGCACGGTTGGCTGTTGGCGCAGCAGATCGTGCATGGTGAAGCGTGTTACGACACATGGTGCATCGATCCGCGAAGATTCACAGGTCACGCCAATGTGGAACTTACCGCGTTGAAAGCCGTAGAAGATTACCGAAACGAATTCAGGTTTCACT
Source organism: Ruegeria sp. BHSB058 (assembly GCF_059613285.1). NCBI lineage: Bacteria > Pseudomonadati > Pseudomonadota > Alphaproteobacteria > Rhodobacterales > Roseobacteraceae > Ruegeria > Ruegeria sp. BHSB058. Next base: position 61,965 of record NZ_JBXWSF010000015.1, read on the forward strand.
TCCCGCATGAACACCGGCCAGCGGGCCGCCCGGCCAAAACCACGCCATTGACCCCCGTTTTGGCCGCGGCCGGTGCCGAATTCACGGTGGTGAACGGATGGGAGCGTGTCGATTACATCAAACCTCATGCCGAATTCAAACCAACGCTGAGTTTCGATTTTGACGAAGCTTTTGATGTTGTCGCATCCGAAGTAAAAAACATTCAGACAAATGTCGGGTTGACCGAGGTCAATGGTTTCAACCGCATCGAAATCATCGGATCAGGCCGCCATGCATTTCTGGACCGGATGTTCTGCGGTGCCGTGGCCAAACGCGATGGTCGGGTCGGGTTGGGATACTTGTTGAACCATCAGGGCAGGATCAAGGCCGAAGCGACTGTCGCCAACCTACCGGCCAGCGACCGAGGGCCTGAACGCGTTTGGTACGGCTCGGCGGCAGCAAGCGAATTTCACGACATGGACTGGCTCAAGCAGCATCTGGAACCTGATGAGGACGTGCAGATTCGAAGCCTTACAAACGACCAAACCATTCTGGTTCTTGCTGGCCCAAACGCCCGAAAAGTTCTGTCGTCCTGTTCGCGCGGCGATTGGTCTGCTCGGGCCTTCCCATGGCTCAGCGTGCGAGAGTGTTTCGTCGGTATCGCACCCGCTACTGTCATGAGCGTCAGTTTTTCAGGTGAGTTGGCATATGAGATCCACGTTCCCAACGCTTCGCTCCATGCGGCATTTCTTGCACTCCAAGATGCAGGTAAGGTTTATGGCCTGCACCTGTTTGGCGCCCGGGCCATCGAATCCATGAGAATTGAGAAAGGCTTCTTTCATTGGAAATCGGACCTTGTCACTGAATATGACCCCTTTGAAACAGGTTTGGAGCGTTTCGTGAATTTGGACAAAGCCTGTTTTGTCGGTCGGGATGCGCTGCTGAACAACCTTCAACAAGGACCGCAAAAACGATTGGTGACCTTGCAAGTTCACGCCGAACAAGCACCGGCCCACCCGGGGGCGTCAGTGATGATTGGTGATGATGTCGTGGGCACGGTTACGTCCGGGGATTGGGGTCATCGAACCGGATTGAACTTGGCATATGCATTTGTCGATGTCGCTTGCCAGGCCCGAGGCAACAGTCTTGAGATTGATATGTGCGGTGTTCGGACCGAAGCAACAGTGATTGCACCCAGCCCTTATGATCCTCTAATGACCAGACTGCGTAGCTGATTTCATGTGGTTCCCGCGCTCGGTATTTAGCCCCTGAGTGTCCGAGCATTGGAGTTATGACGCAGTGCCAATGGGAAGAAATACATATTTGGTATTGCCGCGGCGTAGGTTCTCTGTTTCGATTTTATAGAAAGAGTGGAAATTTCAGGAACACCGCATTTGCCAAAGTCTCTAAGTCTCCGCTGGCTGGAAGTATTCCAGTTGATCGCCAAATCCGGCTCCATTCAAAAAGTGGCGTCCGAAACGAACTTGTCCATCAGTACTGTATCCAATCACTTGCGAAGCCTAGAAAGCGCCCTAGGGGTCGAATTGGTCGACCACAGCCGTCGGCCAATGAGCTTAACCCCCGCAGGAGAGGTTTTTTCACGCTATGTTCGTGAAGGCCTTACTGTACTGAAGCGAGGGGAAGGGGAAATCCGCTCGGGGACCTGGCGCAATGCCACGTCGCTGCGGCTCGCGTTGATTGACGATTTCGACTACCAAGTCGCGCCAGAGTTGTTCAGATTCTTAGCGCAAGCGTTGCCGCGGTGCAGCTTTCGACATTTCACCCGGCCGAGCCACGAGATCATCGCCAAACTGCAGGAGCACAAACTGGACGCCGGAGTGGCAACACTTCCGGTGGGCAAGACCGGCGGATTGCTGGAGTATCCATTGTTGCGTGATCCGTTCATCGTAATTCTGCCCAAGAACTTTGTGGGAACTGTGGAGGATGTGTTCACTCCGGATGCCGAATTGCCGTTTTTGCGGTATTCAAGGGACTACACGATTGGCAAGCAGATTGAGGTTCAACTCAACCGCAGCAAGTTCAACCTGCCAAACAGGTTCGAACTCGAATGCAATCAATCGATTGTCGGTCTGGTTGCGGAAGGTAGCGGTTGGGCGATTACCACGGTTGCCAGCTTTCGACGCGCACAGCGCTTTCATGAGAGTGTCAGGACCATGCCATTTCCTGGACGCAACTTTTCACGAACGATCTCCTTGTTCACAACTGACGTCTATCCCAAATCTACGTCCTTGTTGATCCACAAAGTACTTAGTGGTTTGATACAACAGTATTTTTGCGATCCCATTTGTAGAAAGATTCCTTGGCTTGACGGTGATTTTCGGGTGTTGACGGACATGCAGTCCAATTAATCATTTCTGAGCGAGTTGGGCGGTTTCTCTTCGTTTTATGCACCAAACGCAAACTTTGCGACAACCAACGCCGATCCGGAAATAATCTGTTTGGTGTCGAACCACAGCAATGGAACCTGTCGATAATCTCGTTCACAGATGGGCGCAAATCAGGTCTCGGCACTCATTTCGCCAAGGGCGCGGTGTCAAGGCGGGCAATGGTCAGTTATCCTGTTGGGGTCGCATTGCACTGACGGCATCCGAGCCGCGTGAGATGAAAGTCGGCTGAGAATGCCAGACCGGAACTCGAGAATGTGGTAAACTACAAGGGGCCACATGCATACCAGACGCAAAAAAATGGGGGGTGCCATGTCAAATATTCAGACCGCAGTGAGGTGTCCCCAGATCTGTAAAGGCTTGCGACACATGCTTGGGTTGGGGGGCCTGTCGTGAGTGGTGTCATGACAACGCTACCTTTTCAACCCAAGGTGAGGCAATCAAGGATGTCGCGACTCTCGAAGCATATTCCGAATGGGCCAAGGGATTGCTAGGTCCCATGCCAGACGCACAGTGTTTGACGTCAGCGCCAATGGGACAGTTTAGGTTGATTTGATAAGGGAGGGTTTCTGGCTCATCGTAACCATCAAGGAGTGGAGATGAGACAGAAACCCGGAACCAAGC